>JANYGD010000079.1 GCA_025359405.1 Methylotenera sp.
ATTTACAGTCGGGAGAAGTCTTAAAATTATTTCCAAGCCAGCACGCGGCTGCAAAGTGGCTAGTCGAAAATGGTAAAGCTAAAAATATGAATTGCGTTTCATCAATTAGCTCTGTTTGTTTACGAAAACCATGCACTACAGGATTTGGAAATCGCAAAAAAGCTTATGGCTATGACTGGCGCTTTAGGTCGGAAATTGAGTCATAAGATTTTATTTTTACAGGCTCGACTTACAGATTTCAAGAGATTTTATAAGGGAATGGGCAAACGCAATGCTCTTATTAAACTAGTAGCAACCCTTTCAACAAACTATTGATAATGTATCTATAAAATTTAACTAATGGCAAAAATTAATCATTCTCTACTAATGGCTTTATTAGTATCAATAAGTTTTACTGCGCTGCTTGGTTTAGGTGTTTGGTTGCTATTGCAGAACTACAAATTATTTGAATCTGAATATTACAATCAACGTAATATTGAGTATGTAGAGAAGAATTTCAAAATTCCATATAAAGTCTGGTTAGAGGAAAGTAGAGCAAAATGTATTGCCGAGGCATCGAATTCATCTACAGATAAGAAAAACAATAAAAACTGGCTAGATTCACTAGTAACTAATTCAGAATTATCAAATCAAATTTATTATTTGTGTCAAGCGGGTGGTTACGTTGCCCCAGTAACTAAAAATGAAGTGATTTTTGCCCATCTACAAAGCATGGCTAGTTATATTCTAATTTTTACTTTTGCTACTACTACTCTAGCTTATTTATTTTCTTCGCTACTAGTTCGTTGGTTGCCTAGTGGATTTCGTAAATTTATACGCTGGATTACCACGAACAATGAAGTAAATTCCTAACCCAAAATCAAGCGCAACTTACTAAAGCAAATCACTTAATTCCGACGTTAGGCCGACCCAGTTGGGACGGTCTCGGGAACCCAACTAATTAGACTAATTTTTATGCGAAGTAAGCTGTTTTTATAGCTAACAAAGTAAATGGGGTAAGAACAAAGGTAAGAACTAATAAAATTAAAAATTATAATACATATTTAAAATAAAGGGTTATAAAATTTAATTGGCGGAAAGGGAGGGATTCGAACCCTCGATACGCTATTCACGTACGCCTGATTTCGAGTCAGGTACATTCAACCACTCTGCCACCTTTCCTAGTATGCGACTTATTCTACACCCTGACTCGCCAAATAATCTTCATAGTTACCTGTAAAGTCCACAATGCCATTGGGTTTTATTTCTAAAATACGGGTGGCGATGGAGCTGACAAATTCGCGGTCGTGACTTACAAAGAATAATGTACCTTTGTATTTATCTAACGCGGTGTTGAGCGCTTCGATTGATTCCATATCCATGTGGTTGGTGGGTTCGTCCATTAGCAGCACATTGGTTCTGCCGAGCATCAGTCTGCCATACATCATGCGGCCTTTTTCTCCGCCAGAAAGCACTTTAACGGATTTTTTGGTATCTTCACCGCCAAACAATAAACGCCCCAGCATGCTACGCACTACCTGGTCATCATCGCCCGCTTGGCGGTAATGCGTCATCCATTCGAACAGATCTTCACCTTGTTCAAATTCGTATTCATGATCTTGCGCAAAGTAGCCAATGGTGGCTTTTTCAGCCCATTTCACTTCTCCATGTTTGGGTTTTAAATCGCCCGCCAAGCATCGTAGAAAGGTGGTTTTGCCCACACCATTTTCACCAATAATCGCGACTTTTTCGCCAGCCTCAAACATCATTTCAACATCATTAAATAGCAACTTATCAAAGCCGTGGCTAAGTTTTTTAAGCTCAACAGCGTTGCGATGCAGCTTTTCGCGCTCATCATACTCGAACCTGATAAACGGATATTGACGACTTGAAGGTTTAAATACTTCGATTTTAATTTTATCGATTTGCTTAGCGCGGCTGGTAGCTTGCTTGGCTTTGGATGCGTTGGCCGAAAAGCGGCGCACAAAGTCTTGCAAATCAGCCACTTGCTGCTTGGCTTTGGCGTTATCTTTGGCTTGCTGGTTGCGCGCCGCCGTTGAAGCTTCCATGTAATCGTCATAATTACCTGGGTAAACCGCCAATTTGCCGTAATCCATATCGCAAGTATGCGTGCAGACTTGGTTTAAAAAGTGCCGGTCGTGTGAGATGATAATCATGGTGCAATCGCGATTATTCAGCACATCCTCAAGCCAGCGAATAGTGTTGATGTCCAAGTTGTTGGTCGGCTCGTCCAGCAATAATACGTCTGGGTTGGCGAATAGGGCTTGCACTAAGAGTACGCGCAGCTTCCAGCCTGGCGCGACCGCACTCATTGGGCCATTATGTTGCTCAATAGGGATGCCGACGCCTAACAATAGCTCACCAGCACGCGCTTCGGCGGTGTAGCCATCGAACTCTGCGAACACATGTTCTAGTTCGGCGGCGTGCATGTAATCTGCTTCGGTGGCTTCTAAATTGGCGTAAATCGCATTTTTTTCTAGGTTCGCTTTCCACATTTCCTCATGACCCATCATCACCACATCTAACACGCGTTGGTCTTCGTATGCAAATTGATCTTGATGCAAAAATGCCATGCGTTCGTGATTATCTAGCGAAATGTTGCCAGCACTAGGGTCTAGCGTGCCCGCCAAAATTTTCATGTAGGTCGATTTTCCACAGCCATTGGCACCAATTAAGCCGTAGCGATTACCTTCACCAAATTTTACGGAAACGTTTTCAAACAGTGGCTTAGCGCCAAATTGCATGGTGATATTGTTGCTGATTAACACGAGATTACCTTAAAAAATTAGAATTTGTTTTGCTAGAACTTGGATTACTTAAAATTTGTTCTGAATAACGACCTCATTGAAATTAAGCTGTCCACTGCGCGCCGAAGCTTCTTTTAATGCCTTGCCAACTACCACAAACATTGCAGGCGTGTGGTCTGCAGGTAGGTTTAATAATTTACCCACGGCGTCAAAATCAAAGCCATCCATCGGGCAGGTGTCGTAGCCCATTTCTTTGGCGGCTAGCATGATGGTCATGGCTGCCATGCCGCACGAGCGCATGCCTTCATCCCGCTGTACTTGCTCTTTATCTTTGTAATAGTTGCCAATTGCCGGTACAAGATAATCTTGCACTGGTTTTGGTGCGTTTTGCCAATAGCGTTCTGGTTGTTTTTCCCAAGATTTCAAATCCGCAGTCATCACAATTAAAAGTGAAGCTTCTTCCACTTGTGCTTGATTCCAGCTCACAGCACGGATTTGCTGGCGCAATACAGGGTCTGTAACCACCACAAAGCGCCAGTTTTGGATATTAAACGCGGTGGGCGAAAACATGGCCAGTGACATTAACTTGGCAATTTCTTCCTCGGTTATTTTGTGCTGCGGATCGAAAGATTTAACGGCGCGGCGTTTAACAATGGCTTCAGTAACGTTCATTTTTTCTTTCTTAATCAATAACTTATTTTAATAATTTCTAATACGGTATTGCCCACAGGTCGCGCCCATATTACGTTTTCACCCACTTTGTGTCCAATTAATGCTTTGGCTAAAGGCGATGTCCAGCTCACCTTATTTGCTTTAATGTCGGCTTCGTCCTCGCCCACAATTTTGTAACTGCGGTTGTCGCCATTTTCATCTTCTACTGTCACGGTTGCACCAAATAACACTTGCTGAGATGCTACATCTGGTTTGGTTAGTAGGGCACTCTCTAAACGCGCAGCCACATATCGTAAATCGCGATTTATAATGACTAGTCTTTGTTGTGCGGCAGATTCGTCTTTTTTAGCTTTAAGGCTTAACATTTCTTGCTCTAATTTCAGCGCTTCTGCCTGTAATTGCGCATAGCCATTCGCCGTGACGTAATTGGGGTGCGCACTAACTGGCCGCTCGGGCACATCGGTGCCAGCGTGTTCCAAATCATCTTCTTTTACAAATCCGCGGCTCATGAATAATTAAAGTCGAGCAAGCTCGACTTTCGTGACTATTTCAAATCAGTTCGGATTATCGATAAACTCAAGCGCAACGCCACTTGCAGCAGCCAAGTCCGCTAATTTTTTTTGCGTGTCTTTCGCGCCAATCACGATGGCTTTTGCGCCATTAATTTTTTCTTTATCCAAAGTAAGCGCTTTGGCTAGTGTGGTCGCGGTGAGCGATTCGTTCTCTCCAGCTATAACTACAGTCGAAGTTTTAAGCGCAAGCGCAGATGAAATTGCAACCACTTTTCCTGTGTCTACACCTTTTTCAACCTCGCAATTGGCTAGGCGCGGCGCAATAAAACCTTCGGGTGCATCAATAAAAATCAGCGTATTTTTGTCAGCTGGATATTTTGCATTCACCGCTTCAAAAATTTTCTGCGGCTGGCTGGTATATAGGTGTTTATCCGTTATGCAGCTCGCTAAAGAAATAAAAATGCATATTAAACAATAAGTTAGTATTTTTTTCATTTCTCACCTCAGCATAAAAATTGTTAGCAATTTTAGCACAGTCACGTTATTCCCATTCGATCGTGGCGGGCGGCTTGCCAGAAATATCGTACACCACACGATTGATACCACGCACTTCGTTAATAATGCGGTTAGAAACCCTGCCCAAGAGCGAGTAGGGTAATTCAGCCCAATGTGCAGTCATAAAATCGCTGGTGACCACGGCGCGCAAGGCCACAACATAGTCATAGGTTCTGCCATCGCCCATGACGCCGACTGATTTTACAGGTAGAAATACTGCAAAAGCTTGGCTGGTGAGTGCGTACCAGCTTTTGCCGGTTTTTTCATCGATGGCATTGCTTAATTCTTCAATAAAAATGGCGTCGGCTTGGCGCAATAAATCGGCGTATTCTTCTTTTACTTCGCCTAAAATACGCACGCCCAAACCTGGGCCAGGGAAAGGGTGGCGATATACCATATCATGCGGCAAGCCAAGCGCCACACCGAGTTCACGCACTTCGTCTTTGAATAAATCGCGCAATGGCTCGAGCAATTTTAAGCCTAAGGTTTCAGGTAAGCCGCCAACATTGTGATGGCTTTTAATTGTGACGGCTTTTTTGCTTTTCGCGCCGCCGGATTCAATGACATCAGGGTAAATCGTACCTTGGGCTAAGAAAGTCGCACCCTTATGCCCGCCAGTGCCTGCTTTGAGTTTGGCGGCTTCGGCTTTAAACACTTCTACAAATTCGCGCCCGATAATTTTGCGTTTGGCTTCAGGGTCGGTCACGCCTTTTAAATGCCCCATAAATTGGTCGATAGCATCGACGCGGACGACTTTTGCACGTAATTTTCCAACGAACATATCCATCACCATGTTGCCTTCATTCAGGCGCAACAAGCCGTGATCTACGAATACGCAAGTGAGCTGGTCGCCGATGGCGCGGTGAATCAATGCCGCCGCAACGCTAGAGTCTACTCCACCTGAGAGGCCTAGAATAACTTCTTCATCGCCAACCTGCGCTTTGATTTTTGCCACCGCTTCAGCAATGTGATCTTTCATTACCCAATCAGGTTTGGCCTGGCAAATATCTATTACAAAGCGCGTTAAAATGGCTTGGCCGAGCTTGGTGTGCGTGACTTCTGGATGAAATTGTACGCCGTAGAAATTGCGTGTTTCATCGGCAAAAGCGGCGATGGGTGTGGTTTCGTTGCTGGCAATCACTTTGAAATCGGGTGGTAATTCAGTGACTTTATCACCGTGGCTCATCCATACATCTAACAAGCCGTGACCTTCGGCGTTAGTGCGGTCTTGAATGTCTCTAAACAGCGCAGAATGGCCTCTAGCGCGGATTTCAGCGTAACCAAATTCACGCTTGGTGCCAGCTTCGACCTTGCCACCGAGTTGTTGCGCCATGGTTTGCATGCCGTAGCAAATACCCAACACAGGTACGCCAAGCTCAAACACAGCTTGTGGCGCTTTGTCAGTATCTGCTTCGTAGGTGCTGGCGTGGCTACCAGAAAGAATAATGCCATCTGCGCCATAATTACGCACAAAATCATCAGAAATATCGCAAGGATGAATTTCGCAATACACATGTGCCTCTCGCACACGGCGCGCGATGAGTTGGGTGACTTGTGAGCCAAAATCGAGGATGAGAATTTTTGAATGATTCATTATAGTTTTATTGCAAAACATATGCCCTGCAAGCCAATATCTATGCGGGGTATGTACTAGTCGATACGATAATTCGGCGCTTCTTTGGTAATTTGTACATCGTGCACGTGCGATTCGCGCATGCCGGCGCTGGTGATTTGCACGAATTCGGTTTTTTTGCGCATACCGTCAATCGTGGCGCAACCCACATAGCCCATGGAGGCACGTAAACCACCCATCAGTTGATGAATCACCGCCAGTACACTGCCTTTGTAAGGCACACGGCCTTCAATACCTTCTGGCACCAGTTTGTCTTGATTGCCATCAAATTCTTGAAAGTATCGATCGCTGGAACCTTTTTGCATGGCGCCAACCGAGCCCATGCCGCGGTACGATTTGTATGAGCGGCCTTGGAACAATTCGACTTCACCTGGCGCTTCTTCGGTGCCGGCGAACATGCCGCCCAGCATGACAGAATAAGCGCCTGCCGCGATGGCTTTGGAAATGTCGCCTGAAAAACGAATGCCACCATCGGCAATGAAGGGCACGCCTGATTTTTCGAGTGCTTTGGCGACGTTGCTAATGGCGCTAATTTGCGGCACACCAACGCCTGCGACGATTCTGGTGGTGCAGATTGAGCCTGGTCCAATGCCTACTTTTATTCCGTCTGCGCCAGCATCTACTAGCGCTTTGGCGGCGTCTGCGGTGGCGATATTGCCGCCAATCACTTCAATTTTTGGATAATTTTTCTTCACCCATTTCACACGGTCTAACACGCCTTGCGAGTGACCATGCGCGGTATCTACCACAATCACATCCACGCCGGCAGCGGCCAGTGCAGCCACACGTTCTTCAGTGCCTTCACCCACGCCCACTGCCGCGCCTACGCGCAAGCGGCCTTTGCTGTCTTTACATGCGAAAGGATGGTCATGCGATTTTTGAATATCTTTAACGGTGATGAGGCCTTTAAGCGTATCTTGCCCATCAATCACCAAAACACGTTCTAAGCGGTATTGATGCAATAAATGGATCGCTTCTTCGCGTGAAGCGCCTTCGCGCACCGTGATTAGCCTATCGCGTGGCGTCATGATGTTGCTAATGGCTTGGTCTAAATTGGTTTCAAATCGCAAATCTCTATTGGTCACAATGCCGACAATTTTGTCGCCATTCACTACTGGCAAGCCAGAAATTTTGTGTTTTTGTGTGAGCGCGATGACATCACGCACTGTCATGTGCGGCTGAATGGTGACAGGGTCGTTCACCACGCCAGATTCAAAGCGCTTCACGCGCGAAACGTGCGCCGCTTGTTGCGTGGTGGTCATGTTTTTATGGATAACACCTAAACCGCCTTCTTGCGCTAACGCAATGGCCAATGGCGCTTCGGTCACGGTATCCATCGCGGCAGAAACCAGTGGAATGTTGAGTTTAATATTGCGGGTGAGTTGCGTGCTAAGGTTGACTTCGCGTGGCATGACCACAGAGTGCGCGGGGACCAGCAGAACATCGTCAAAAGTAAGGGCTTGTTGCAGCAAACGCATGTGTAATCCTTAATTTCCAAAACAAAATTATACAGAATTGTGCATGATTCTGCGAGTGCTTAAGCTAAGTATTGGATTTTATGAAGAATTTAGTGTTGTTTTTTTGAGTTTCAGGCTATTTTTTGGTGATAGTGTTCGACTAGACTCAGTATTTTTCAAATTATAGAAGCTATACTATTCTTTAGTTCTTATTATCAATTTATATGCGCGTTTTATTTTTACATCAAAATTTTCCTGGGCAATTCCCGCACATTGCTTCGCATTTAGCCAATACGCCGGGTAATCAGGTCATTTCAATTTCACAGCCGCATGCCAAAGGCTTAAAAAACGTGACGAATGTGGTTTATCAGCCGTCTAGACAAGTGACTAAGAATATCCACCATTATATTGCTGGTTTGGAATCGGCCGTGTTGAATGGCCAAGCCACTGCAAAAGTGATGGAAGCGATTAAACGCAAAGGTTTTACACCAGATGCGGTGATTGGGCATGCAGGTTGGGGCGAGACTTTATATGCAAAAGATGTTTTTCCCGACGCTAAACTCATCAATTATTTTGAGTTTTTTTACCATGCAAGCGGTGCGGATACTGATTTTGACCCAGAATTCCCTAATAGCGTGGATGATGTTTTGCGTATTCGCACTAAAAACAGCATTAATTTACTAAATTTACAGGCCAGCGACGCTGGGATTAGCCCTACACAATGGCAAAAAAGCTTATATCCAAGTGAGTTTTTACCTAAAATATCGGTGATTCACGAAGGTATTAATACCGAACTTGCCAAACCAAATCCAAAAGCAGTGTTTACATTGCCAAATGGCAAAAAATTGACGGCAAAAGACAAAGTGGTGACTTATGTGGCGCGAAATTTGGAGCCATACCGTGGATTTCACGTGTTTATGCGGGCGCTGCAGGAGATTTGTCAACGCCAGCCCGATTGCCACGTTCTAATAGTTGGTGGTGACGATATTAGCTACGGTCGAAAACTGGATGCTGGCTTGAGTTACCGTGAAAAAATGTTGCAAGAGGTAAGCTTCGATAAAAATCGGGTGCACTTTTTAGGTAAATTGCCTTATGCAGATTACTTAACTATATTGCAAATATCGTCCGCACATGTTTATTTAACGGTGCCATTCGTGTTATCTTGGTCAATGTTAGAAGCCATGGCAGCGGAGTGTGTAGTAATAGGCTCAAACACGGCGCCAGTGCTAGAGATTATAAATGGTAAAAATGGCTTGCTGGTAGATTTTTTTTCACCGGGCGAGATTGCAGCAAAAGTGGATGAAGTATTATCCAATAGAAAAAAATACGCATTGATGCGTAAAAATGCGCGTGAAACCATCATAAATAAGTATAACGTGCAGAATTCGATTCATCAATATCAACATTTATTAGAAACTTTGATTTAAACTGTTATGCAAACAAAAGAGGTATTGATATGAAGCACATTAATATGACATTCGGTCAATTTTCATGGGTATTATGCGCATTGCTATTAGCGTTGCCGCTATTGAGTCATGCAGAAATTTATAAGTGGAAAGATAAAGATGGCACTATTCGATATACGGATACGCCACCACCTTCTAACATTAAACAAGAGGCCATCGGCAGCAAAAAAATAGCTAAGCCAACTGGTAAAGAACAATCCGCACCAGTCGCAAACGGTCAGTCGGCTCCTACTAAAGAAGCTACAAAAGATGCGTCGAAAGAGCCTATAAGCAAGGAAGATCAGGCCGCGAAGCAAAGACAGCGCAATGCTGAAGTCGAAAAAAGAAACAGGCAAGAAAAAGAAGCTGAAGCAAATCGAAAAGCTGAAAATTGCAAGGCTGCTAAAGCCAACTTTGAAACTTACAAACAAGGTGGCAGGGTTTACAAAATGAACGAGAAGGGCGAGCGCGAGTATATGGATGACAAGGATTTACAAGCTGGTAAAGCTCAAGCACAGAATGAAATTGACGAAAACTGTAGTTAAAATTTTGTAATATTTAATCTGCGGGCGGTGCATCCCCACCGCCTTTTTTCATGGTTTTTCCATCAGCAGCACGCTGTTTACGCACTTCTTTAGGGTCGGCGATTAATGGGCGATAAATCTCAACTCTGTCTAAATTGCGTAGCACAGTATCTAACTTAATCAGTTTGCCAAAAATACCAATTTGATTTAACTGCAAATCAATTTCGGTAAATTTAGCCAAAATACCTGATGCCTGAATCGCCTCTTCTGCATTGGCTTGCAGCGGCATCTGCACTGGAATAATAAGCTGCTGATTTGGCAAGGCATAAGCCACTTCCACCATAATGTGCTGACCCATATTTTGCTGATTTTGGTTGCTCAAGCTGAATCCTTTTTATAAACTTTATCTGCGCGTGTCACAAAGCCATCTACAAACGTAGCGGCGATATGATTAAACACGGGCGCGATCATTTTCTCTAAAAAACTATTGGCAAACTCGTAATTTAAACTAAACTCGATTTTACAGGCATCTGGTTTTAATTCAACAAAACGCCACGCGCCATCTAAATGTTTAAACGGCCCATTTTTGAGTTTTATTTCCATGCTTTGTGGAAAAGTCTTCATATTTTGCGTCGTAAAGTTTTGTTTTAAACCATGATAATTAATGTGTAAAGTCGCGCTGGTGCTGGTTTCAGTGCGTTCTAGCAAATCCACACCGCCACACCAAGGCAAAAATTTAGGATAATCTTCTACCGCGTCCACAAGCGCGTACATTTGCTCTGCAGAATGCATCACTAGCACCATTTTTTCAACCTTATTCATATATTCTTCTAATAAATCCAATCTGACTTTGTCAGACTTCACTTGCCGTAATAATCATACTGTCTTCGCTTGTCTTTCTCGTCATTTTTTGATTTATTAAAAGAACGGATATATTTAATAGCGTAAAATGCTATTTTAAGTCATAAACTGTTAATTCATAGCAACATGAGCATCGCCCAAAATAAAAAGGCCTTTTTCGATTACTTTATCGAGGAAAAATACGAAGCTGGCATCGTTCTGGAAGGCTGGGAAGTCAAAGCTATCCGTGATAATCGCGCCAATTTAAAAGAGGCGTATGTGATTGTTCAGCGCGGTGAAATTTATCTCATCGGCTGTCACGTCACGCCCATGGGTGCGGCTTCTACGCATGTCCGACCCGATGCAATTAGAACGCGTAAGTTATTGTTACATAATGAAGAAATTATCAAACTCATCGCCAAAGTAGATCGTGCGGGCTATACCTTAGTGCCGCTGGATATGCACTTTTCAAAAGGACGCATTAAAATACAAATTGGCTTGGCTAAAGGTAAAAAACAACACGACAAGCGCGATACCGAAAAAGCGCGCGATTGGGAACGCGAAAAAGGCCGCATCATGCGCGCGCATAACAAGTAGCGTATAATCCGCTTCCTGATGAAACTAAGGTTTAGTTTTATCGGTCATAGCAATACTGATTTGGGGCTGACCCGGTTTCGACGTGGGTTACAAAGCAGTGCAGGGCATACCGAGGCTCAGATTACCTCGTAAATACAGCTGAAACAAGTATAGTCGCAAACGACGAAACTTACGCTCTAGCCGCTTAATACCGGCTGGACGCTGCACCATCTCTCCCGTGGGGTGGGTGGCCTTAAAAACCATCGCAGCGTCATATACACGGGATACGTGTTGTGTTGGGCCACTTAGCACATCATTAACCTTAAGGTAGCTCGTCTGTACAGCGCTTGTCTGTTGGTGTGGTGCAGATTAAACTAAACAACAAGGCTAAGTATGTAGAACTGTCTGTGGAGAATTTGCGGACGCGGGTTCGATTCCCGCCAGCTCCACCATCCAATAAAATAGCCGTCCTTTGGGGCGGCTATTTTATTGGATGATTGAAAGGCATTGAACCCACGAGACGGGCGAGATCTGCTTACGAGCCAGTTTTTTCCTTAAGTCTATTCAAGATGAATTTTCTTGGTGAATCATCAAGCGCATAGATTCTCGTATTTGCCTGCGCAACTGAAGATTCGTTTATTTTTGTTAAAAGAGATTTGGTTGATTGGTTCCTGATAATTTTCGAAACACGCTCACTTTTGGTTGCTATAAAAGCTTGATGAGGGCTAATAGGTAGTGCTATCACTAGATCATCACTATCGATGCCAGTAGTGAATATACAAGGATTATCCGCCAATAAAAGATGATTGCTTAAGTCCGAGAAATCCCAAACCCACCAAGTCATTCCAATGATTTTGGTGCCAATCGACGGGTTGTCGATCAGTCTGTCTAAAAGTGCCATCCCAAAATTTTCTATCAGCCCTGGAAAACGACCTTCAGTCCATTCTTCCAAAGTTTGGGGGTCTTCTTCACCTGCAAGTTGTTTGTATTCTTCTGGAGATTTAGATAACTCTTTACGGAAATTTTTATCTGAGTTTTCGATAATTGAGGTAATAGCTTTGGGTTGCCTTGTGCGTAGCGACATTAAAAACCTCACCCAATCTTGGTCTTCTTTTGGGTTTAGAGTGCTAAGTTTTTGTGTGCATAATTTTTGTAGGACAAGAGAGGCGTCGTTGTCTATAACTCTGAATAAACTTTCTTCAATTGCATGCTTAGTCATTCCCGCGACTTGGTCTCTACTAAGTGCGAAAAGATTGTCTTCATATCCTGTGCCGATAGGAGCCTGTCTGTTGGAGGGTAATCCTTTAATATCCACGCGAAAAGATTCTAATTTCTTATCTGAATCCTTTACCCACTGGCGAAGTAAAAATTGCGGCACATAGTGATTACGCATGTATTAATCATCTCTCGCAAATCGCCTTCAAAGCTACTAGGCTTTCAGAAAACTTGTCGCCTACCATTTTATCCATATCAAAAAACTGGCACATGATGTTGCGCATGAGCGGGCTGGTACCGAACATGGCATGGGTGATTTTAGTGCCGGTATTAATGGGTTCCAGCGTATATTCCAGTGTGTTAGTTGCTTTCATTGGGGCAAAGAATTCGATTTTGCTCACGATTCTGCTGTTGGGCACGCTTTCCAGCACGGTGATCTTTCCGGCGCCAATTTCCTTGTTGCCGCTCCATTCGTAAGTCGCGCCTACACCTTCGCTAATCGCGCCCATGGTACGCTGCATGTTGGGGTCCACTTTTTCCCAGGCTGACCAATCAAGTTGCGATTTCAGGCTATTTACGTGTTTGAACACGGCTTCGGGAGGCGCTTGTATAAAGGTGCTGCGCTCGATACGAAATGTGTCGGGCTTAAGCGCGGCACGTATCAGCAGTGCCGCGAGCACCAAAACTATCAGCCAAATAACAAAAGTCATGGCAATCCCCTGTAGTCGTTTATAAGTTTAATTTTCTTGTTTCTCGCCAATATGCGCTCCGCCACGCGCTTTGGCAAGTATCACCTGCTTTTGCCGCTCGGTTAAAGCGGCTTTTTTCTCTTCGGAAGTTTTATCATAACAGTGCGGGCAGCTAATACCGGGCGTATATTTGGGGGACTCCAAATCTTCCGGTGAAAGTGGCATTCGGCAAGCGTAACATTGATTGAACTCGCCTACTTCCAGCCCGTGTTTTACGGCTACGCGCTGGTCGAATACAAAGCATTCGCCTTCCCACATGCTTTCTTCTTCTTTAACCGTTTCTAAGTATTTTAAAATGCCACCTTGCAAGTGATACACCTCGTCAAAACCCTGTTCCAGCATATAGCTGGATGCTTTTTCGCAGCGGATGCCGCCAGTGCAAAACATGGCGACTTTTTTGTGTTTAGTTTTATCTAAGTTATTTTTTACATATTTTGGAAACTCGCGAAACGTCGTGGTTTTTGGGTCTAGCGCGCCTTTAAATGTGCCAATATGCACCTCGTAATCGTTACGCGTATCCAGCAAAATCACTTCGGGGTCGGCAATCAGCGTGTTCCAGTCTTGCGGTTTTACATAGGTGCCAACGGTGTTGTTAGGGTTAACGCTAGGCACTCCCATGGTGACAATTTCTTTTTTTAGCTTTACCTTCATGCGATAAAACGGATGCTTGTCCGCGTAGGATTCTTTGTGGTCTAAGTCGTTAAATCGTGGGTCTTGCTTTAAGTAATCAAGTACTTTGTGAACGTTTTCAGGCAAGCCAGCGATAGTGCCGTTGATACCTTCTTCTGCAAGTAAAATTGTGCCTTTAATATGATGTGCCACACAGACCGCATGGATATTGGCTTGCAGGGCAGCGTAATCGGGCAGGCTAACGAACTTATACAGCGCGGCGGTGAGGAACTTAGGTTTTATTTGGGACATTTTACAAACACATTAAAGCAAAAACGCTATTTTAACATGCGTTACAAGATGACTAAAATTTCGCCATTGCCATTAACGGCCAAATCGCCCGCAAAGCGTTGCACACGGTTGGCTTTAATCATTTTAAATTTTGTTGAAAATGGTTTGAATGAGTTAAATAACAAGGTTAAAATTGGCAGCATGTGTGCGCCGCAATCTTGAATCGTGGCAAGTGGTGTGATTTTATTTTTTAATAATATAGTCCCGCGCTTCATGGCAAATCCTGCATATTTACCAGCGTTGCCATGCACACCAATGGTGCCTGCAAGCATGCGGCTGCCGCAGTAATCGCCTGCGTTACCATCAATTAAAATCAAGCCGCGACGCAATTGGTCGCCAACTCTATCACCAGCGTTGCCCTCACAAATAATGTTGCCACCATGCATATTTGCGCCTAAAAAATCACCACAATCGCCTTCAATTGTGATGCTTCCGCTGGACATTCTATGGCCGATAAAATTAAGCTGTGTATTAGAATTTTTGAAGATAATGTTTTTAGTATCACCTCCATAAACTTCAAAATAATCAACCACTTTGGGTGAATTTTTGGCATTGGTAAGGCTTAAATTTCTAATTTGAGCCAGACTTAAGTCAGTCAAGTCATTGGGCGTTAAACGACTACAATTTACCTTAAATTGAGGATTTTTCTTGAGTGTAAAAGTAAGCGCTGTCATTTCAATATCTCATGTAATTTGAAGTGATGTGGGCCAAGTTTCCCGCCATAATTCCCGGCGGAAATACGTTTTATTCCACTCGTTTTCCCTAACACGCAAATTGCTTCAATACCCACTTTCATGGCTTTGGCGATGTCTTCAAAAGTAAGGCCATCAATTACAATTTCTAGTACGCTTTCAATATCGTCACTCAATTCACTATTCACCAAACCTTTTAAAGTAGGGCAAAATGCATCGTTGGTGCTGGCGAACATTTTTGGATATTTACTGCCGACTTTAGAGCCAGAGCGCACCACCCCGCCAGGGAAGGGCATGATGACATTGGGTAACTTGTGCATGGCTTCAATCGCCGTCTCACATGCTGCCAATACTTGTTCTTGGCTTGCGCCAAGTACTAAAAAATTACCACCACCAATGGCGCGCACCATGCCTGTGGTTTCCTCGCATAGAAATTCGCCATCCATCACCGGGATGCGCCAATAACGTACGCCATTTATTAGTTTTGAGGTTTGAAAACCATCACCAAAATAGCGTAAATTTTTACCCAGATTTATTTGCTCATCAGACTCAATGTCCGCAAAGGCCGCAGCAGTGGGGCAGGTGAGTATGCATTGCCCCATGCGTGTTTCTAGTTGCTGCATCAACACTTTACTACCCATCGCGAACATCAATACACTCACGCCAGGCCTGCCATCGGGCGTTTCGTCTGCGTTTAATTCACGCTCAATACCAGCTTCTACGCCGCAGCCAATTACGCTGGTGGCAAAGCCAGTCATCGCGTTGGCGGCGTGATGTGCCCATTTTAAGTTAATTGCAGTGATGAGTACGCGCGTGCCACGCATGTTAAATGCCTCGGCGAAAGTGTCGTCTATGTGTATACCGTTAATTTGCACGAGTTTTGCTCTCATGTGTCATTATCTTGCCGCGACCGTCTTCAGCTATTTCATTATCAGATATTTTAAAGTTATCTAATTGAATGGTATGGTATTTTTCAAAATATTCGCTTAAACCTTTTTCTACGCCAATATCAAAAGCGGGCTTGGTTACATGCGTTGCGCCCCAAACCACCTTTGTAACGACGCCGTCTTTTACCACCAACTCACCATTTTTAAACACGTAATCTGGTTTGGCAAACATTTTTTCATAATCTGCTTGCTCGGTATATACGGTAATATCTGCCTGCGCGTCAACTCCTAAATGCCCGCAGTTATTCAAGCCGATAAGTTTGGCTGCGCCGGCGCGCGTCATGATAGCGATTTCATAGAGTGTATATTCGCGGGTGAGCGAAGTGAGGTTGCTCATCGCTTGTGCGTCCAAATTCAATTTGGCAAAGGCTTCGTTTCTAAAGCCTTTGTCCATCAGCAACCGGATTAAATGTGGATAACTGGTAAATGGTGCGCCATTGGGGTGATCTGTGGTTAAAAATATGCGCCACGGGTCTTCTACTGAGAGAAAAAGCTCCAGGCCAATCGCCCATTGCAGAGCATTTACGTAATTTTGGTCACGATATTTAAATGGCACCACGCCGCAGCCCGCGTCGCACTCAACATCCATGATGACTGACTTTCTCGGGTTGGCATGCTTTGCGTTGAGGTGCTGCATCATGCTGTCGCCGGAGGCTGTTACCGTTTGGCCGAATAAAATCTGGCCCACGTCAGCTGTGATGTGTTTGTTTTTATTGAGCGCTTCCGCAATTTGCGCTGCGGCTGATGAAAATTTCTTATCACCTTCTGTGCCATAGCTGTGAAACTGAATGTGTGTGAGGTGCATGGGCACGCTATCGCTCGCATCCATGGTGTTAAGCGTGGTTTCATAGTTGCCTGCCGCGCCCAAGTTATTGCAATGTACATGTAGCGGCTTGGCAATACCAAGTTCATTCACAGCGCGACTTAAACTTTTTAAAATCTCACGTGGAGTTACTTGGTAATGCACATTATTTTCGTCTAAATTCAATCTGCGTTGATTAAATTTGAAAGCCGAAATGCCCCCCGGGTTCACAACCTTGATGCCAATCGCTTGTGTGGCATGCAGTGTCCACGCGACGTAATCGTTTATGGCTTTTTGGTCAGTCTTGTTACTTAAAAGCCGTAAAAAGTAATCATCGTTGCCAAGCATTGCGTAGCCGCCTTTGTCGATCATCGGCGTGTCACCCATTTCTAGGTGCGCTTGGCGGGCGTTGATAGGCATGATGGCGGGCTCAAACGCGGCGGTATAACCCATTTCGATGTAGCGAAAACCCGTATCGGTAGTGTTTGGTGTAGCATTATGCGAACAATTTGGCGTACAAACATGCGCTTCAGGCTCAGAATAATTTCGAGTCTTTTGAAACTCGGGCAACATCATGCGCGCAATATTCACCTTGCCACCGCCAATATGGCTGTGCATATCAATCGCGCCAGCCATCGCCACTTTGCCACTTAGGTCAAAAGTTTGGTTAATTTTTTCTGAGTTAGGTGGCTTAGCAACTATGCGCCCATCTCGGATGTAAATATCCTGAATGACACCATCTTTGCCATGCGTGGGGTCGTAAAGTTTGCCGTTTTTGAGGAGCGTAATCATATTAACTTCTCAATCTCGCTCACAACTTCGCTCAGCGTCGGCAAGTTATTTTCACTCACTTTTTTTAGCGGCAATATGACGGACGAATCCACGCGAAACAGCGTACCGCTGCAATCCAAGCCTGGCGTGGCGATGGGAATGAAGACATCTGGCGCAGTTTCAAATTGGCAATTTAAGTTGCCAAAAACAATCAGTGGTTTGTCTGATTTTGGTGGTAATTTTTCTATACTAAAACTATTTACCCAAACCACACAATCATGCTCAACATTTTCGTCATTTAAAGCCAAACCACTCAACCAAGTATTGGCGTTATTGGCGCTGGTGTCGCCATCGCTACCACCAAGCGGCAAGGCAGCTGCACGACCAGAATGACTGGAAGAGCTTTGGTTTAAAATAGCGACCGTTTCAGTAATATTTTGAATCGTCAATTCAGCATGCGGAAAATCTAAATCTTTGGCAACCCAAGCCAATACAGCGTATTTGGCTTGCTTGAGCTTGTCAGCAACGATTTGTAAATCGCTAATTTTTATTCCCGCAACGGCTTGTGCTTTCAGATGTTTGCCAACAACTAAAGCGCGTAAAGTTAATGTAATTTCAGGTAAATCAGATGCTCTGCAAGTCAATAGGGACGAGTGGGTGCCATTTGGTGAAATCCCAGCTTTCGTGTCTATATTTTCGCCAATGTAAATAATTTCACGTTTGTTGGCATCGGTAAACATGGCATTCTTCACCCACACAAAGCGCTCAAAAAAGCGTGGATTATGTGAAACAACATCTGTGCCAATACATACAATCACATCAGCGCGGTTTTTTACCTCGGTCAAGGTTGTCGTCTGCCAGCCCGTGCTTTGCAGCACCGCCAGATTGCGTGCCATGCTCGCGGCATTCATGTGTTGCAAGCCAGCGTCGGTTTTTTCGGCCAAAGTAAATAAAGAGCGAAAACCCGTAACATCGGTGCTTAAGCCCGAAAATAGCGGTTGCTGGGCTTGTTTTAGTATTTGCGCAGCTCTGGTTAAGGCTTGCACTAAAGATGCTGGTTTGCCTGCGCTTTGAGGTATATGTCCACTCAAGTTTTGCTCAAAAAATGTCACACTTTTTGCACAATTGTTGTTTAGAATTCTAAGTTTATTTTGATTATTTTCAAGCAGCACATCGTCACACAACAAGCTGCAGGCGGGGCAAGTTGCAGCGATTTGATTGGGTTTTAAGTTAGCGCTAGTCATTAGCCTAGATTTTGCCACAGTTTTGGCTGCCGATTTACAAAAAGCCGCAAATTTGTAGTTTATCAACCCCTGCAAAAATGTTAGAATCACGTTCTTTCTAAGTAGTTAATTTTAAACTTTATTTTTGGAGTCAGCATGGCAGTAGAACGTACCCTTAGCATTATCAAACCAGACGCAGTGGCAAAAAACGTGATTGGTCAAATTTATACACGCTTTGAAAACGCCGGTTTAAAAATTGTTGCAGCAAAAATGACGCACCTGACTAAAGTAGAAGCTGAAGGCTTTTACGCTGTGCATGCAGCGCGCCCATTTTTTAACGATTTAGTTAAATTTATGACTTCGGGGCCGGTGATGATTCAAGCGCTGGAAGGCGAAAATGCGGTATTAAAAAATCGCGAATTAATGGGCGCAACCAACCCGAAAGAAGCTGCTGCGGGTACCATTCGTGCGGATTTTGCAACAAGCATTGACGCAAATGCGGTGCATGGTTCAGACTCAGCAGAAAACGCTGCAATCGAAATCAAATATTTTTTTGGATAATAATTAAGTCATTGATTAATTTATTAAACTTTAATCAACTACAACTCGTCGATTACTTTGCAAGCATCGGCGAGAAGCCTTTTCGCGCCAAGCAATTGATGCGCTGGATGCATCATTTTGGTGTGCATGATTTTGCACAGATGACGGATATTGCGAAAAGTTTGCGCGAGAAATTGACGGCTGAAACCGAAATCATCTTACCTAACGTACAGCTAGAACAAGTGTCGAATGACGGTACGCGCAAATGGCTGATAGGTACAGATGACATTAAAACTGGCGCGTCGAGTAGCATTGAGACAGTGTTTATCCCCGAAGATGATAGAGGTACTTTGTGTATTTCCAGCCAAGTAGGTTGCGCGCTGGCTTGCACGTTTTGCAGCACGGGCGCGCAAGGTTTCAACAGAAACCTAGGCGTGGCGGAAATCATCGGCCAACTGGCGATTGCGAATAAATCGCTGCGTCAGGAGGCAGGCTACGACTTGTTGCCTGCCGGTGAGCGTATTATTTCAAATGTGGTGATGATGGGCATGGGCGAGCCACTAGCTAACTATGACAATGTTGTTACCGCCATGCAGATTATGTTGGATGACAGTGCCTACGGCTTAAGTCGCCGTCGCGTCACGCTTTCGACTTCGGGTTTAGTGCCGGCAATGGATAAACTGAAAGAAGATTGCCCGGTGGCGCTGGCAGTAAGCCTGCACGCGCCTAACGACGAGTTAAGAGATGTATTGGTACCGATTAACAAAAAATACCCGCTGAAAGAGTTAATGGCGGCGTGTAATCGCTACTTAGAAAAGGCGCCACGCGATTTTGTTACCTTTGAATATGTGATGCTAGACGGTGTTAATGATACGGTGGAACATGCACATGAGTTGCTGGAAGTGATTAAACATGTGCCGTGCAAACTTAATTTAATTCCGTTTAACCCGTTCCCTAATAGTGGTTACGAGACATCTAAACCTAGCCACATTCGGGTATTCCGTGATATTTTAATGCAAGCGGGTTATGTAGCAACCGTGCGTAAAACACGCGGAGATGATATTGAGGCCGCTTGCGGCCAATTGGCGGGTAAAGTGTTGGATAAGACTAAGCGTAGCTTGACCCATAAACGCAAGATAAAAAGCATTCCAATAGAGGCAGTTGCATGAACTTAAATACAGCAAAAATTGTTTTAATCTCTGCTTGTTTTACCATGCTGATTGCATGTGCAACTACGCCAACCAATAGTAATAACAGCACTTATGATGAAACAGCGCTAAGCGCGCGGGCTCGCTCACACACCGATTTGGGTGCGGCATATTATCAGCAAAATAAATTAGAAATTGCCTTAGATGAGTTTAACCGCGCGGTGGAAATTGACCCTAACTATGGGCAGGCTTACAATGGCTTGGGATTAGTGTATGCGGCGCTTGGTGAAGACGCTAACGCAGACGCGAATTTTAAAAAAGCCATTCAAACCGATCCAAAAAATTCGGAATCGCATAACAACTATGGTAGTTTTTTATGTTCACGTAAACGTTATGATGAGTCTATTCCCGAGTTTTTAGCAGCGGTTAAGAATCCGCTGTATGCAACGCCAAACCTAGCTTACGCCAATGCGGGCATTTGTTCAGCACGTAAAAACGATACCAAAAATGCGGAAATTTATTTGAACAAAGCCCTGCAAATTGAGCCATTAACGCACTCGGCCGCGCAACAATTAGCCGATATTCAATTTAAACGTGGTGATGTAGCAACAGCGCAAAAAACGCTGCAAAATGCGTTAATTGCCGCGCCAACTCCTGAAACGCTTTGGTTGGGCATTAAAATAGCGCGCGCGTTGGGCGATAAAGATGCAGAGGCCAGTTATGCTTTGCAGTTGCGTCAACAATATCCTAATTCTGAGCAAACGCGGCTATTGTTAAGTGGCCAAAAATAGGTTTGAGTAGTCAGAGATAGTTAAGTAATCGACTAGGTGTAAATATTAAGGTGACATCATGGCGCGCAAATCTAAAGAAGCAAATGAGCAAGTCGATATGATTGAAAACAATCAATATTTGTCTGCTACAGAAGAGGAAAGCCAAACTGAACAAGGTGTTCACTTACGTTCGCGTTGTGGTGGCGCCTTGCGTTTGGCGCGCGAGAATCAGGGTTTGTCGATACAAGAAATAGCCAGTCGGCTTAGATTAAGCCCAAAGCAAATTGAGGCGATTGAAGCAGATAATTTTGCTATTTTGCCCGAAGCCACTATCGTAAGAGGTTTTATTCGCAATTACGCCAAGCAACTTAAAATTAACACAGAGCCCTTGTTGGACGCTTATAACGTGCTAGTGCCAAGTAATGCACCGCACGAGCTTACTGTTAAGCCAACATCAAACATGCGGGTGACTGGTTATCAAAAGCCACATACAGGGCGTTACATTGGAGCCGGTTTAATACTATTGCTGGCTTTTGGCACGTGGCTGTTTTACCAAAATTATGTTGAAAAACCTAGCCCAACCACTCCCAGCGCGAACGTTAGTAGTGTAGAGCCATTGCCAGAACCTGCTTTGCCAGCAGCGGAGCGGGCAAACGATCAACAAGTGTCTACAGAGCTTAATTTACCGCCTGCCAGCACAACTTCAAGCCAAACTGCCCCCGCTGGCGTAAGCAATCAAACACCCGCTGTTGTTAATAGTGTGGATAATGCTGCGCCACCTACTTCTCAAGCGCCCAATTCTCAACTTGTGGCAACTACGGTACCAAGCGCTGTGCCAATTGAACCAGTAGTGGCACTAGTTGCAGCAGCGCTTAACGGCATGGCTAAATTAGAGTTTAGTGCCAACCAAGAAACATGGGTAAACGTTGTTGATGCCACAGGTAAATCTGTTTACAACAAGACCATATTTGCTGGTAGTCGCGAAAGTATTGATGTGACACTACCTGTGAATGTGACAGTGGGCAATGCTGGCGCTACTAGTTTGAGTATGAATGGCAAGCCAATAGATTTGGCGCCCCACTCACGCAACAATGTCGCACACATCAAGCTTGAAAAATAAATAAACTTTATGCGGCGTAATTCTTTACAAGTGATGATAGGCCATGTGTCTGTGGGCGGTGGTTTACCGTATGGAACGTCAAGCTCGCAACCTGCCTCTGTGGTTGTGCAAAGCATGACCAATACCGATACTGCCGATGCCAAAGCGACGATTCAACAGGTGTTTGAGCTGTGGCAAGCGGGTTCTGAAGTCGTACGCATCACCGTCAATACCATGGAAGCGGCTGCTCAGGTCGCCAATATCCGTAGGGGTTTAGACGCGATGGGTTGCAACGTGCCGTTGGTGGGTGATTTTCATTACAATGGCCACAAATTATTAGCGCAATATCCAGATTGCGCGCAAGCGCTGGCCAAATACCGCATCAATCCTGGTAATGTGGGCAAAGGCAGCAGGCGCGACGAGCAATTTGCCAGCATGATAGAAGCCGCGATTAAATACCAAAAATCGGTGCGTATCGGTGTCAATTGGGGCAGCTTAGACCAAGCCAAAATGGCACAGATGATGGACGACAATGGCAAATCGGCTAACCCGATGTCGTCGGATGAATTGATGCGCGAGGCCTTAATTCAATCTGCATTAGAAAGTGCCAAACAGGCTGTGGATATTGGCTTGCAGGCTAATCAGATTATTATTTCTTGCAAGGTCAGCAACGTGCAAGATTTAGTCAAAGTATATCGCGAGCTGGCCAAGCGCTGCGATTACGCACTGCATTTAGGCTTAACCGAGGCGGGCATGGGATCTAAAGGCATTGTTGCCTCAACGGCCGCTTTGTCATTGCTGTTGCAAGAAGGTATTGGCGATACGATACGTGTTTCTCTCACACCAGAACCCACCGAGTCGCGCACTAAAGAGGTCGTCGTCGCGCAAGAAATTTTGCAAACCATGGGCATACGTTCATTCACGCCACTGGTCACGGCTTGCCCTGGTTGCGGACGCACCACATCGACGTATTTTCAAGAACTTGCCATGCAAATTCAAAGCTATTTGCGCAACCAAATGCCAGTTTGGCGCAAAAGCTACCCTGGCGTGGAAAACATGAGTGTTGCGGTGATGGGCTGCGTAGTGAATGGGCCGGGCGAATCTAAACTCGCTAACATCGGCATCAGCTTACCCGGCACGGGCGAAGTGCCGGTCGCACCAGTATTCGTAGATGGCGAAAAAACCGTGACGCTAAAAGGTGACAACATCGCGCAAGAGTTTCAAGCGATTGTCGAAAACTATGTGCAAAGCAACTACGCTGAAGGCGGCAAATTACGCATTGCCTCGACACAGAAAACCATTTTAATTCAAACAGTTAATTAATGAACAACAAGTTTCAATCGATAAAAGGTTTCTACGACATTTTGCCAGAAGCCACGCCGCTGTGGTTCAAGCTGGAAGACTGCGCGCGGGGCGTGCTGGTGCAATATGGCTACAACAATATTCGCATGCCATTGGTTGAAAATACCGATTTATTCGTGCGCGGCGTGGGCGAGTACACCGACATTGTCGAAAAGGAAATGTACGCATGGGAGGATAAACTCAATGGTGACAAACTCACGCTGCGCCCAGAAGGCACGGCGGGTTGCGTGCGGGCAGTGATTGAGAATAATCTCACCTATAACGGCCCTGTCAGGCTTTGGTATAGCGGTGCGATGTTTCGGCACGAGAACGTGCAAAAAGGTCGTCAGCGTCAGTTTCACCAAATTGGCGCTGAAGCATTTGGCTTTGAATCACCTAAAGTAGATGCAGAGCAAATCGTACTGCTGGCGCGGCTTTGGGATGTGCTTGGAATAAAAGATGTAGCTTTGCAAATCAATAGTATTGGCGATGCGGCTGAGCGCGCCGCCTATCGCAACACGCTGATTACTTATTTTGAACAGCATGCGAATTTGTTGGACGAAGACGCAAAACGTCGTCTACACACCAATCCGCTACGCATTTTGGATAGCAAAATTCCACACATGCAAGCCATGTGCGAAGCCGCGCCTAAGTTGATGGACAGCTTAGGTGATGAGAGCCGAACGCATTTTGAAAAACTGTGTCAATTGCTAACAGAAGCGGGTGTTACTTACAGCATTAATCACCGCTTGGTGCGTGGTTTAGATTACTACAACCGCACCGTGTTTGAGTGGGTAACCGACAAGCTTGGCGCACAGGGCACTATCGCCGCCGGTGGACGTTATGATAATTTGGTAGAGCAATTAGGTGGCAACGCAACTCCTGCTTGCGGCTTTGGCATTGGCTTAGAGCGAGTTTTATTGTTGATGCAAGAGTACGGCGTCACCGCAAATAATGCACCTGATATTTACTTGGTAAACGTGGGTGAACTGGCCGAAAAACAAGCGTTTATAGCGGCAGAAGTCTTACGCAGCACGGGTTTGAGTGTGGTGCTGCATGCAGGAGGTGGTAGTTTTAAGTCACAGATGAAAAAAGCCGATAGAAGCGGTGCGCGTTATGCTGCGATTTTGGGCGATGACGAAGCCGTAGCGAATGAAATATCGCTGAAACCATTATTGCAAGCAGGTGAGCAAGTACGTTGCAAGTTGAGTGAAGTTGTAAAAACATTGTGGGTTTAGTATGACCGAAATTTTAAATATTACTAATTTAACGATTACGCCAAAAAGCGCGCCAAATCGTTTGCTGGTGAACAATGTGTCGCTGACATTGTCTGCTGGAAAGACCACGTGTATTGTTGGCGAATCGGGCAGTGGCAAAAGCCTGACGGCGCTCAGCATTATGGGTTTGCTATCCTCACAGCTGCAAGCGCAAGGTAGCATTAAATTTCAAGGCAATGAGATCACAAAGCTTGATAATAAAGCCTTGCAGAGCATTCGTGGTGCGAAAATTGGTATGATTTTTCAAGAGCCGATGACGTCACTTAACCCCGTTTTAACCGTGGGTTATCAAATTGGCGAAACCTTGACTGCGCATTTAGGCCTCAAGGGCGCTGCTTTAAAAGAAAAAATATCGGCATTACTTACGCAAGTGGGAATTCCTGTTGAGCGCGCCAATAGTTACCCAGATGAACTCTCTGGCGGCCAGCGACAACGCGTGATGATCGCAATGAGCATTGCTTGCGAGCCGTTATTACTGATTGCTGACGAGCCAACCACCGCGCTGGATGTGACAGTGCAGGCGCAAATTTTGCAACTGCTGGATGCGCTGAAAACTCGTATGAATATGGCCATGCTGTTTATTACGCACGATTTTGGCGTGGTGGCAGATATTGCTGATGACGTCATCGTGATGTTTAGGGGTGAAATTGTTGAGACGGGCACGAAACAGCAAATCTTAAGCAAGCCAAAACACCCGTATACTAAGGCGCTATTGGCTTGCGTGCCCGATGCAGAAGGCAAAAAACAGTTGAAACCAATTGATTATGCTTGGCTGAAAGAAGACAAGGCTGCAGCATGAGCGAAGTCATACTTCAGGCGAGCAATTTAGTGAAAACCTACACGCAAGCCGCAGGACGATTTGGTTTTGCTACCAGTCAAATCAAGGCGCTAGACGATGTGAGCATTGCGCTAAAGGCAGGCACTACGCTGGCAGTCGTTGGCGAATCTGGCAGCGGAAAATCCACTTTAGCGCGTTGTCTGTTACAATTGCAGCCTTTCGATAGCGGCAAAGTATTGTTCCAAGGCCAAGATTTGGCCAAGTTGCACGGCGATGATTTAAGAAGCATGCGCAAGCATTTGCAAATGGTGTTTCAAGACCCGTTTGCATCGTTGAATCCACGCATGAAAATTGGCGAAATTGTGGGTGAAGGCTTGTTGATTCATGGTTTGGGCAGTAAAGCCGAGCAACAAGAAAAAGTGCATCGCATGTTGCAGCGCGTTGGTTTGGAAGTGGCGGATACACAAAAATATCCGCACCAGTTTTCGGGTGGGCAGCGGCAACGCATTGGCATAGCACGTGCGCTGGTGCTAGAGCCCAAGGTGGTGGTGTGTGATGAGCCGGTTTCCGCGTTGGATGTTTCAGTGCAAGCGCAGATTTTGTTGTTGCTGAAAGATTTGCAGCGTGAAATGAATTTGAGCTACGTTTTCATCAGTCATGATTTACGCGTGGTGCGCCACATTGCCGATGAAATTGTGGTAATGAACAAGGGTAAAATTGTGGAGCATGGCGCGGTGGCTGATGTGTACAATGCACCGCAACAAACGTACACGCAACAGTTATTAAGTGCAATTCCGGGTCGCAAAGCGGCTTAACAATTAATAAAACGCTGGAAACGGCTAAAAGTAGAGAGAAAGAAAAGTATGGCATACGATTTAGAAGAGCAAGAGCAGTTAGACGAATTTAAAGCTTGGTGGAAAAAAAATGGCAGCATGGCCATAAACCTAGTATTGGCCGCTTTGGTAGCTTATTCTGCTTGGCAGGGTTACCACTATTTTCAGAACAAAAAAGCGGTTGAGGCTTCAGGTTTGTATCAAACTTTAGTGACCACAGACCCAACTAAAGTGGGCGAAATTAAAGCACAATCAGCTAGGTTGATGGAAAATTTCGAGAGCACGCCTTATGCGGGCCGTGCCGCCGTATTTGCTGCAAAAACCAATTTTGCTACGAATGACAGCAAAAGCGCAAAAGCACAACTGGAATGGGCCATTAAAAACGCTAAAGAGAGTGCAGTAAAAGCCATTGCTGGCTTGCAACTAGCGAGTATTTTGTTTGAAGAGAAAAATTATGATGAAGCCAATAAAGTACTCACAGCCATTAATGACAAGGGCTACGACGGCCTAAAAAATAGCTTGCAGGGCGATGTGTTGCTGGCGCAAGGTAAACAAGTAGAAGCGAAAAAAGCTTATGCTACTGCATTAGAAAACTTGGATGTACAAGGCAGAATGCATCAATACACACAGCAAAAACTCGAATCACTTGGCGTTTAATTGAGTTTTTGGCGCGTTAATATCAGTATTTATGAAGTTATCTAATTTATATCGTATTTTCTTAATTCTTAGCCTTTTGTTAGGGTTAAGTGCGCTTGCTAGCTGTAGCACGCTTACCGAATTAAGGTCAGATTTATCTGATAAGGTATTTGGTCGCGAGCCGCCAAACCCGCCAGCAGCATTGGAAGAATTTAAGCCTAGCTACACTGCAAAAATCGACTGGTCTAGCAATATTGGTAAAACCGAACGATATGATTACACGCCAGCAATGGATTCCAGCGCGGTATATGCTTCAAACGCAACTGGCGAAATTATCAAATTAGACGCTACGAATGGACACCAAATTTGGCGTGTAAATATAGGCGAGCCGATTAGCGGCGGTATTGGCATAGGTGCGGGCATTTTGTTGGTGGGCAGCAAAAAAGGCAATCTGTATGCTTACGATACCACTGGAAAGCCACTGTGGAAAAGTAAAGTATCGAGCGAAATTTTGAGCGTGCCACGCTATTTTGATGGTTTAGCGATTGTGCGTACGGGCGACAATCATATTTTTGGTATTGATGCGACTGACGGCAGCCGAAAATGGGTGTATGAGCGTGCAACGCCCGCGCTTTCATTACGCAGCAGCGTTGGTATCGTGGTCGATGGTGGCGCAGTTTACGCAGGTTTTGCAGGTGGAAAAATGGTCGCAATTCGCGCCGATAATGGCAAACTGCTTTGGGAAGCAACTGTTGCTCAACCCAAAGGTGTCACTGAAATTGAGCGCATTGCCGATATTACCAGCCTACCGTTTGTCGATGGGCCATTGGTATATGCTGTGGCGTATCAAGGTCGCATCGCCGCGATAGATAGAACAAACGGAAAGGTTGTATGGAATCGCGATATTTCGAGCTATTCGGGTTTAAGCGCGGAAGACGCTAAAATATTTGTTTCGCACGCGCTAGGCTCGGTCTATTCGCTCGACTATGAGACTGGTAAAACATTTTGGCGCCAGGCGGGTTTACTCAATCGCCGCTTAACCGCGCCCTTACCCATGGGCAGCGTGATTGCTGTGGGCGATTTGGAAGGCTATGTACATTTTTTAACGCGTGATGAAGGCAACTTTGCTGCGCGTATCAAGCTTGATAGCAATGCTGTCATGTCGCTTATTCCCGGCACCACCTCAACACAACTCATCGCCGAAACGCGCGACGGCGGTCTGTACGCTGTCTCGGTTAAATAACGTCTTATGTTGCCCACCGTCGTACTCGTTGGTCGACCCAACGTTGGAAAATCTACCCTTTTTAATCGCATGACCAAAAGTCGCGACGCGCTGGTGGCCGACTTACCAGGTTTAACCAGAGACAGACATTACGGCCGTGGCATTGGCGCCAGCAGGCCTTATTTGGTTATTGATACTGGCGGATTCGAACCTACAGCAGAGTCTGGCATTTTGAAAGAAATGGCCAAGCAAACTTTGTTGGCGATTGACGAAGCTGACGTGGTGATTTTCATTGTGGATGGCCGCGCTGGTATCACGCCGCAAGAATATATTATTGCCGATAAATTACGCAAATCGCAGCGCCAAATTTTGCTGGCGGTGAATAAAACCGAAGGCATGCAAAAAGCCGTGGTGTCGGCCGATTTCTTTGAACTTGGCCTTGGTGATCCGCTTTCTATCTCATCCGCGCATGGTGAAGGCGTGAAAGATTTAGTCGAACTCGCACTCGAAAACTTTCCCGAGCACATTTTTGACGACGAAGCATCTAAGCACAAAAAGCCAAAAATCGCTATTGTTGGTCGCCCCAATGTGGGTAAATCAACGCTGGTGAACGCGCTACTGGGCGAAGAGCGTGTGATTGCGTTTGACGAGCCAGGCACCACACGCGATTCAATAGAGATAGATCTTGAAAAAAACGGTAAAGAATATACCTTGATTGACACCGCAGGCGTGCGTAAGCGCGGTCGTGTTTTTGAGGCGATAGAAAAATTCTCCGTGGTGAAAACCATGCAAGCGATTGAAGATGCCAATGTAGCGATTTTGGTAGTGGATGCGCAAGAGGGCATTACCGAGCAAGATGCCCACGTAGCCGCGTATATATTAGATGCTGGGCGTGCGTTGGTGGTGGCTGTGAATAAATGGGATGGTTTAAAAGACGATGAGCGCGACTTTATTAAGCGCGAGATTGATCGCAAATTGATTTTTTTAGATTTTGCGAAATTTCACTATATTTCCGCTTTACGCAAAAAAGGTCTGCCGGAATTATTCATCTCTGTGGATGGCGCTTTTAAAGCGGCCATGGCCAAGCTTGCTACGCCACAACTCACGCGAGTATTAATCGACGCGGTAGCGCAACATCAGCCGCCGATAAGCCGTGGCACGCGGCCAAAGTTAAGATACGCGCACCAAGGCGGCATGAACCCGCCGATTGTGGTGGTGCATGGCAGCCATGTGGATGACGTGAAAGACAGCTACAAACGCTATTTAGAAGGTGTGTTTCGCAAAACATTCCAGTTGGTTGGCACACCGTTGCGCGTGCAATTTAAGCAAGGTGATAACCCATTTGCAGAGCCAGATAAACGTAAAGCGGGCGAGGGTATAGTCAGCATGCGTCGCCGTAAAACTGCGCAGCGTGCCGAGCTAAAAGCGAAAAAAGACGAAGAGAATAAAAAGCGTTAAAACGTTTCTCTTAATACAAGCTTTAGCCTAATACAGGCTTTCCCAGAATTTCCACCATACGCGTTCATCTTCAGTGGCTTTGCCCGCCAGCATTGGGTTTTGTGGGTAGTTGGTTTTTAATATGCGCATCGTGTCTTCTTTTAAATCGTTCATGCCCATGTAATCATAGGCGCTAATGCTAATCACCAAAGCTTCTTCAACCGAGATAGAGTTTGGATAATATTCCAGCACATATTTTGCGCGATTAAGTGCGGCCAAATAGGCTTGGCGCTTCATGTAGTAGCGTGCCACGTGTAGTTCGTATTGCGATAAACTGTTCACCAAATATACCATGCGCTGCGTAGCATCCTTATAGTAGCGGCTTTTCGGGTAACGATCAGTCAGCTCTTTAAAGGCCGCAAATGAGAGTTTAAGTGTCTTTGGGTCGCGGTCACTAATTTCTTGTCCGGTATATTTTTCAACGAAGCCGCGCTCGTTAAAACTCGCTAGGCCCTTGAGATAATAAGCATAATCTACGTTTGGATGATTTGGGTGCAGCTTAATAAAGCGCTCTGCCGAGGCCACGCAAGAGATAGGATCTTGTTTTTTATATTGCGCATAGGCAATTTCGAGTTGTGCTTGCGCTGCATATTTGCCGTGAGGAAAGCGTGACTCTAGTTTCTGAAAATACAGGATGGCTTTATCATAATCTTTATCGATCATTTTATCTTCACCTTCTTGATAAATGCGATCGGCCTGCCAGCCTTTGGTATCGTCTAGCTCATTTGGGTCGCCAAAAATGGCGCAACCAACCAAAAATAAAGCTAAAAGACTTACGTATAAAAGCGGTAAAATACGTTTCACGAGTTGTTTCAAAATGAAAAACCTAACAAATAAATTTGCCTTATTATAACTGATGCCATAGAAAAACCGATGCTCGCAAAACAGATACTCACGAATACTGAAATAAAACTCAGCATCCCCATGCATTTGGGTGGCGAGCGTTTGGACATCGCTTTGCAACAAATGTTGCCGCAGCACTCGCGCTCGCGTTTGCAAACTTGGATTAAGGCGGGTTTGGTGAGCATAGACGATAGTGCTGTTACCGCTAAAACCAAGGTGTGGGGTGGCGAGCGGGTAGTAGTAATGCCGCCGCAAAACGCGCAAGAAAACGCTTTTAAGCCAGAAAATATTCCACTGGATATTGTGTTTGAGGATGACGCTATTCTGGTCATCAACAAGCCAGCAGGCTTGGTGGTGCACCCTGCGGCGGGAAATTGGAGCGGTACTTTACTCAATGCTTTGCTGTATCACGCTCCCCAACTAACAGACGTGCCGCGTGCAGGCATCGTCCACAGGCTGGATAAAGACACTAGCGGTTTATTGGTCGTCGCCAAAACGCTAGAAGCGCAAACTAGCTTGGTGCGCCAGTTGCAAGCGCGCACGGTTAAGCGTGAATATCGCGCTATTGTGTGGGGGCAATTGTGGCGTAACGGCACCGTTAATCAGCCGATTGGCCGCCACAGCCATGCACGCACCAAGATGGCGATTAGTCGCACGGGCAAACCCGCTATCACGCATTACGAGGTGCTAGAACGCTTTGGTGTACACACCTATTTGCGCTGCCAGCTCGAAACTGGCCGCACGCACCAAATTCGTGTGCATATGCAGTTTTTAAAAGCGCCGATGTTGGGTGACCCAGTGTACGGCATTGGCAATATTATTCCGCATAAACTCATGACGCAAACCTTGCGCGATGCGGTGACGAGCTTTAATCGACAAGCGCTGCACGCAGTAAAATTGGGCTTGATTCATCCAATAACGAATGAATTTATGGAATGGCAAATTGAGTTGGCCGATGACATGAAAACCTTGTTGGAGGCCATGCGTCACGAAGATGCACCAACAGAAGAGTTGTTTGAATGGGATTATGCAGAAGGTGATTATTTTGAAGGTGAAGCGGACGACTTTGAAGATGATGAAGATGCGCTAGAAGATGAAGAATAGCGATTTTATTATCCCCAATTGGCCTGCGCCCACCAACGTAAAAGCGCTACAAACCACACGTACAGGCGGCATCAGTGCCACACCCTATAAAAGCTTAAACTTTGGTGGCCACGTTAAAGATAACGCCATGCACGTCGCGCATAATCGCCAATTACTAAGCCAGTACTTGCCAAGCGAGCCAGTGTGGCTTAATCAAGTGCATGGCATTCATGTAGTCGATGCAGCTAATACAGATTGCTTACCTGAAGCCGATGCCAGCTTTACCACCCGCAAAAATGTGGTGTGTGTGACCATGACGGCAGATTGTTTACCCGTGTTGCTGTGCGACGAGGCGGGTAGCGTAGTTGCGGCCGTGCACGCAGGTTGGCGTGGTTTGTGCGATGGTGTGATTGAGGCGGCAGTTAAGCAATTGCCTGCAAAAACAGCAAATTTAATGGCATGGTTTGGTCCTGCCATTGGCCCGAACGCGTTTGAAGTGGGTAGCGAAGTGCGTGCGCAGTTTATTGCACAAGATGCGCAGGCTGAAGCCGCGTTTAAGCCGCATGGCGACAAATGGTTGGGCGACATTTACCAAATCGCCACACAACGCCTGAATAAGTTGGGCGTGACAAAAATCTACGGTGGCCAAGAAAATAATCAAAAGTTTTGCACTTTTACTGACAAAGAAAATTTCTTTTCCTTCCGTCGCGATGGTGATACGGGCCGTATGGCCACTTTAATCTGGCTTGCCTAGTTTATAATGGCACAACTTTTTATATAGCCTAAATCAATGCACATCCCAAATCTTTCTGTTTTAACTTGGATTATTCTCTCCAGCTTTATTGGCGGCGCGCTTAGCGTGACGGGTGCTGGCATCGTAGCTTTAAGGGCGCGCACAAACGCCGTACCTATGCTCATTAGCTATGCCATCGGCGCCATGTTGGGGGCAGTGTTTCTAGAGATTTTGCCCGAAGCCATTAATGCTTCTTTAAAAAATGGCAGCGCAGTAAGTCACACCACGTCCACGGTATTATTTGGCATTTTGCTGTTTTTCACGTTAGAAAAACTGGTGATTTGGCGGCATTGTCATGGCGACCACTGCGAGGTGCATGCCATTCATACTGAGGAAGAATGTCCAGACATTGAAACCAAGCCAGCAGGCACCAAATATAAGGTAGTAGCCGCCAATAAGCCTTCAATAGGCGTTGTTGAGCACAGCCATGACCACGGAAGAAGCGGCATGATGGTGATGATAGGAGATACATTTCATAATTTTGTCGATGGTATTTTAATCGCCTCTGCATTTATGGTGGACGTGAAAGTCGGCATTGTCACGGCGGCTGCTATTGTCGCGCACGAAATTCCGCAAGAAGTAGGCGATTTTTTAATTTTACTGCACTCGGGTTACAGCAAAAAACAAGCGTTTATTTTCAATTTAGTTTCAAGTTTTGCCACCGTTGTCGGCGGCGTCATTGCTTATTTTGCACTACAACACGTGCAAACTTGGGCGCCAACAATATTGGGTTTTGCCGCCGCCAGCATGTTATATGTGTCTGTGGCCGATTTAATTCCCAATCTGCATAAACGCACCGAAATACGCGCCACCATCTCGCAGTTAGTGTTAATTGCTTGCGGTGTCGGCTCAATTGCCTTGACCGAATATTTCCTAGGTTAAGATTTTAAGATTAACGTTTTTAGATTAGAAAATTTAATACATGAGTTTATCCGCACCAAAAGTTGGTTTTGTCTCTCTCGGTTGCCCCAAAGCGGGTTCAGATGCAGAGCGTATTCTCACGCAACTGCGTGCCGAAGGTTACGAAATTAGCGCAAGTTACGAAGATTCTGATTTGGTGGTGGTCAACACCTGCGGCTTTATTGATAGCGCGGTGGAAGAATCGCTGGACGCGATTGGTGAAGCGCTGCACAAAAATGGCAAAGTGATTGTCACCGGTTGTTTGGGTGCCAAAGGTGATGTCGTCAAAAACGCACACCCTAGTGTTTTAGCTGTTACTGGGCCACATGCGCTAGAAGAAGTGATGACGGCCGTACACGCCAATTTGCCTAAATTACACGATCCTTACACTGATTTAGTCCCACCGCAAGGCGTTCGTTTAACGCCTAGCCATTATGCTTACTTAAAAATTTCGGAAGGCTGTAATCATCGTTGTAGTTTCTGCATCATCCCCAGCATGCGTGGCGATTTAGTCAGCCGTCCGATTGGTGAAGTGATGAATGAGGCAGAAAATCTGATAAATGCTGGCGTTTCAGAGATTTTAGTCATCTCGCAAGATACCTCAGCTTACGGCGTGGATGTTAAGTATCGCAGCGGTTTTTGGAATGGCCGCCCAGTAAAAACGCGCATGACCGAGCTTTGCCAAAGCTTGAGTGAGCTTGGTGTTTGGGTGCGCCTGCATTACGTGTACCCGTACCCGCACGTGGATGAAGTGGTTCCGTTGATGGCCGATGGCCTGATTTTGCCGTATTTGGATGTGCCGTTTCAGCACGCCAGCCCACGTATTCTCAAAGCCATGAAGCGCCCCGCGCATGCGGAGAACAACTTGGCGCGCATTGAGGCGTGGCGTGAAATTTGCCCGGATATTACCGTGCGCAGTACCTTTATCGCAGGTTTTCCGGGGGAGACAGAAGACGACTTTCAAATGCTGCTCGATTTCTTGGAAGAGGCGCAACTGGACAGAGTAGGTTGCTTTGCTTATTCTGCGGTCGATGGCGCAAAAGCCAACGAATTACCAGACCATGTACCTGAAGAGGTGAAACAAGAGCGCTTAAGCCGCTTTATGGCAGTGCAGGAGCGTATTAGCGCGGCTAAGTTACACCATAAAATCGGCAGCATGCAAACCGTGCTGGTGGACGAGATTGTGCAAGACGCGAAAGGCAATATCGAAGCGATTGGCCGCACCAAAGCCGATGCGCCGGAGATTGATGGTGTGGTATATTTGGAAGACGCGGAAGGCTTAACGCCGGGGGATTTTGTGGAAGTTGAGATTTATAGCGCGGATGGGCATGATTTGCGTGGTGGGCCACCAGACTAAATAAAAGGAAATGCTATGTCGACAAGTATAGATAACGATTTTATTGAACTTTGGCATCCCAAATATGATAAAACTGAGACAGATGAGCCTGAATATAATCGTTTGTTAGATAGAGTTAGCGTGGATATTAAAGCCAACCACACCTTATCAGAATCAACATTCACTGAAATTCTTAACTGGAAGTCAGCTAGGGTTAAAGGTCGTATTAAATGGGGTGAGTTTGAAAAATATCAGGATGTTATAACTGAATGTCTATCCGCGCCTGATACGGAAAAAATGAAGTTGCTTGTGGGTTTGTATGGTTTCGGTGCGCCTGTAGCATCAACATTCCTACAGTTTATTTATCCTTCAACTTTTCCAATTATTGACCGCAGAACAGTGGATGTGTTGCGGCATTTTGGTTGTATCCAATATAAATCGACTGGTATTGCGCAATATCCAGCCTTTAAGACATCTATTCTCAAAACTCATGAGAACTATCCTAAATGGAGCTTGAGGGAAATAGATAGGGCTTTATTTTCTTTCCATAAGCAAAATTCAGAATTATTTGGCTCTTTGGCTAACCCTAATTACTTAGTAGACAAGTCTAAATGTTGTTAGGAAACTGCTATTTCCCTAAATCAAATTTTCGCCTCTAGGCGAGTTTCTTTCTTTTGTTCGTGCAAAAGAAAGAAACCAAAGAAAATCACGCCCCGCTGCCGCTTATTTCCTTAGGTCTTAGCGCAACGCTGGTACGGCTGCGGAACTCGCGCCTACAGCGCTCAAACAGTCCTCGCCGCTTCACCCAGCTTATGCTCAAGCCTCAGGCGCGGCAAAGGGGATTGAAAGTCAAAACCATGCGAATGCCATCGACGCAACTTAACACCTACGTCGTCATTGCGAGTCACGTAGTGACGCGGGAATGACGGAAACGCGTTACTTTTCGGATAAAGCGTCGTAACTCTTCTGCGCGCTAAGCACCGCATCAATATTGGCTTCCGACCAAGTCTTAATGGCATAAAGCATGTCTTTAAGCGTGTACCCAAGCGGGGTGAGGCTATACTCGACCTTGGGCGGTACGGTGGCGTGTACTTTTCTGGTCACCAAGCCGTCACGTTCCAGCCCACGCAGAGTTTGCGTGAGCATTTTCTGAGAGATGCCATCAATCTCGCGCTGCAAGTGGCTAAAACGTTTGGTGCCATCTTGCAGCAAAATCACCACCAGCACCGTCCATTTATCCGCGATTCTATTCAATACCAGCCGTGTGGGGCAGATGGCGCTGAACGCGCAGGCGTGGGGTTTTGCTAGTGTTTCTGTTTGAGTTGTTTCAATAGTATCCATAAAGTGCCTATATAATATTTTAGTGCCTACTTACAAAAAGTAACTAATGTGATTATACTGGCTCGCATTATTAAATGAAAGGGCACATCATGGCATCAGTTGTTGTTATTTATCACAGTGGTTATGGGCATACATCCAAACAAGCCGAGGCGGTTGCAGCGGGCGCAAAGGCAGATTTAATTACCATTGATGCGAATGGTGATATCACTGATGCCGATTGGGCGAAGCTGGACGCGGCGAAGGCGATTATTATGGGCTCGCCCACCTATATGGGCAGTGTGAGTTGGCAGTTCAAAAAGTTTGCTGATGCCAGCTCCAAAAGATGGTTTACGCAAGAATGGAAAAATAAATTTTTTGCTGGATTTACTAATTCTGCCAGCATGAATGGCGATAAATTCTCCACCATTCAATATTTATTCACACTCGCTATGCAGCACTCTGGTGTTTGGGTGGGTACTGGTTTAATGCCAGCCAATACTAAAGCGGCTAAGCATGGCGATGTTAACTTTTTAGGTAGTTTTTCTGGGGCGTTGATGGCATCCCCAAGCGATTCCTCTGCAGATGAAGTAAACAAAGGTGACTTGGAAACCGCGCGGTTATTGGGTGTGCGTGTGGCTGAGTTCGCAACCAAAATATAGTCTTGCAGCTAAAACTTAAGCTGTAAATAAATCCGGCAATACTGGCGCTGGACGTTCACTATCGGCGCGTGCTTCTAAAAAATCTAAGGTGTAAGGGCAACGCGTGGGTTTTTTGATAATTTTTTTCTTTTTAGCGCCTGTGACTTCAATGTTGATGTAAGGCGTTTGACTGATGCGAATGTAGCCGGATACCGCTAATTTTTGCACAGTGGTTTCAAATAAACTGAGCGGGTTGTCGATATTTTGCAGGGTGATAGCGGATTTGCTGACTTTCAGCACGTTGTACATCACAAATTTGCTGGATGTTTGTTTGCCGTAAATTTCACCGGTATAAACG
>JANYGD010000086.1 GCA_025359405.1 Methylotenera sp.
CGTCTTTGCCTTGTTTAACTTTGTATAATGGTGGCTGGGCGATATAAATATGACCTCGCTCGACCAACTCGGTCATTTGGCGATAAAAGAAGGTGAGCAACAAGGTGCGAATATGTGCGCCATCGACGTCAGCATCGGTCATGATGATAATGCGGTGATAACGTAATTTTTCGACATTAAAATCGGCTTTACCAATACTGGTGCCCAAAGCAGTAATAAGCGTAGCGATTTCTTGACTACCCAATAATTTATCAAAACGTGCTTTTTCGACGTTTAAAATTTTACCTTTTAGCGGCAAAATAGCTTGGTTTTTACGGTCGCGGCCTTGCTTGGCCGAGCCGCCGGCAGAGTCGCCTTCCACCAGGTAAAGCTCACATAAAGCGGGGTCTTTTTCTTGGCAATCGGCCAGCTTGCCTGGCAAGCCCATGGTGTCCATGACGCCTTTGCGGCGGGTGATTTCACGCGCTTTACGCGCAGCTTCGCGCGCACGGGCGGCATCGACAATTTTGCCACAAATGATTTTGGCATCGGCAGGATTCTCAGCCAGAAAATCGGCTAGTTTTTGTGATACCACCTCTGAAACTACTGGCTGTACCTCACTAGAAACTAATTTATCTTTAGTTTGGGATGAAAATTTTGGGTCTGGTACTTTTACTGAAAGCACACAGCAAATGCCCTCGCGCATGTCGTCACCCGTGGTTTCCACTTTGGCTTTTTTTGCCAGCTCACTTTGCTCGATATACTGGTTTAGCGTACGCGTCATGGCGTTGCGCAGACCGGTTAAATGCGTGCCGCCATCGCGCTGCGGAATATTATTGGTAAAGCATTGCACGGTTTCAGAATAGCTGTCATTCCATTGCATAGCCACTTCAATCGTCATGCCGTCTTTTTCGCCCATGGCGTAAAATGTTTTTGGATGCAGCACAGTTTTACTGCGGTTCATGTATTCCACAAAACCTTTGATGCCGCCCGAATAGGCAAAGTTTTCACTTTTGCCGTTGCGTTGATCAACGAGCTCAATTTTGACGCCATTATTTAAAAATGAAAGCTCACGAATGCGTTTGGCTAAAATTTCAAAGTGATATTCTACTAAAACAAACGTCTCAACAGCAGCTAAAAAGTGCACCTCGGTGCCGGTTTTATCTGTTTTACCCGTTAATGCCAATGGCGCTACTGGCACGCCGCGTTGAAACTCCATTTGATGTACTTCGCCCTTGCGATAAATTTTTAAGCGTAACCAATCAGATAGCGCATTGACCACTGATACACCCACGCCATGCAAACCGCCAGAAACTTTGTAGGAATTTTGATCGAACTTACCGCCGGCATGTAGCTCTGTCATCACAATTTCTGCCGCCGAACGTTTTGGATCGTGTTTATCATCATCTTTAACATCGGTTGGAATGCCGCGCCCGTTGTCTGAGACGCTAATGGAATTATCTGGGTGGATGATGACTTTAATATCATCACAATGCCCCGCCAGCGCCTCGTCAATAGCGTTATCGAGCACCTCAAACACCATGTGGTGCAAGCCAGATCCATCGGAAGTATCGCCAATGTACATGCCTGGGCGTTTACGCACCGCATCTAGGCCTTCCAAAATTTTAATGCTGTCTGAGTTATATTCGGGTTGTGCTGGAGTTTTAGCCATATTTGCTGTAAGTTTCTTTAAGTTATGTTTAAGTATTATTGGTTTGCGCTGAGCCTAAATACGCATTGGCATGACAACATATTTGTAACTTTCATCGTTTGGCACGGTAATTAAGCAACTACTGTTAGCATCGGCAAACGAAAAATTAATGGTTTCATCACTCACGTTATTCAACACATCTATTAAATAAGTCACGTTAAAGCCAATATCTAAGCCATCCTTGGCGTAATCAATCTCTAGTTCTTCTTCGGCTTCTTCTTGCTCGGTATTGGTGCTGATGAGTTTTAAATTGTTGTTGCTTAATACCATGCGAATACCACGATATTTCTCGTTCGATAGTATTGACGCGCGCTGCATGGCGGTAAGCACGTCAATGCGATTCACACTGAAGGTGTTTTGATGCCCTACTGGAATGACGCGATTATAGTCTGGAAACTTACCATCAATAACTTTTGAAATTAACCTGATCTCACTAAATGTGAAATTGACTTGACCGGCGTTAATTTCAATAAGCACCTCTTCTTCACTGTCATTCAATAATTTAATTAGCTCGATTACGGTTTTACGCGGAATAATCACATCAGTTTTTTCATAACTTTGATTGAGTGTAGTCGAGGTGAAACTTAAACGATGGCCATCGGTACCGACAACATTGAGTTTATTTTCATTCACCTCTAACAACAAGCCATTTAAATAATAACGAATATCTTGTTGTGCCATGGCAAACTCTACTTGCTTGAGCAATTTTTTAAGTGCTATTTGGCTAATTTGAATATTAGTGTTGCTGCCTGCAGCTTTGGTCATAACAGGATAATCAGCTGCGGGTAAGGTTTGTAAATTAAAACGGCTTTTACCTGTTTTAACTGTGATACGACTATCGTTGCTCACCATGTCAATATCGATGCCTTCTGGCAATGAGCGGCAAATATCTAATAATTTTTTAGCGGAAATGGTGGTGGATAACTCACCGCTAAATTTACTTTCTATATTCAGCGAAATTTGCATTTCTAAATCGGTTGCAGTGAGTTGTATATTGTTATTTTTAGCTTCCAATAATAAATTAGATAGTATGGGCAACGTGTGACGGCGTTCTACAATACTACTGACATTGGTGAGTGGCTTTAATAAAATTTCGCGGTTAATTTTAATTTGCATGGTTTTGAATTTCCCTAAGCTATTTATACAAAAATTGATGTATTGAATGGTTTTGTTTAATTAAGTATTTAATATATATTTAAAAACAATAGTAATAATAATGTGCAGCTTTTCTGTTATTAACCTTAAAAATATTAATTAAATCATCAAGTTGATTTAAATTTAAAGTTGTTAAAAATCACCTTTTATGCTGCGGATTAAATGTGCATAAAAAGTTTATTTTTTAAAAAGCATGCTTTAATCTTCTTTAATTCACAAGTTATTATGGCTTTAATCACAATATTTATTTAATCCCTAATCACTTGCGTTAAAAAACCAATATCACGTGCAATCGTTTGATTGTTTAAGCGCAATTGTTCTATTTCTTCACAAGCATGCATCACTGTAGTATGGTGGCGGCTACCAAACGCCTCACCAATTTCTGGAAAGCTATGATTAGTAAGCTCTCGCGCCAGGCTCATGGCCACTTGCCGTGGTCGCGCAAAATTACGTGAGCGTTTTTTACTGTGCATTTCACTGACTTTAATTTTGTAATAATCAGCCACCGTTTTTTGAATATTTTCAATGGTAATTTGGCGTCCGCGCACAGCGATTAAATCGCGCAGTGCGTCTTTTGCTAAGTGCAGATCAATAGCATGGCTAGTAAAATTAGCCATGGCGATAATACGGTTTAATGCGCCTTCTAGCTCGCGCACGCTAGAGCGAATTTGTTTGGCGACGAAAAAAGCTACGTCTTCTGTCAAATTTGTTTTGGATTCTTCGGCTTTTTTAAGCAAAATCGCTACGCGCATTTCAAGCTCTGGCGGCTCTACCGCCACGGTTAAGCCCCAGCTAAAGCGTGTTCTAAGTCGTTCATCAACATCAATAATTTCTTTAGGGTAGGTATCGCAAGTGATGACA
>JANYGD010000106.1 GCA_025359405.1 Methylotenera sp.
ATCAGGCATTAAAAACGCGTCGTGACCATGTGCCGCAGTCACTTCGGCATAGCTCACAGTCAGTTCATTATCCAGCAAGGCTTTTACAATCTCGCGTGAGCGTGTGGTGGAAAATCGCCAATCGCTAGTGAACGAAACCACTAAAAATTCGGCTTTTACATTTTTTAAAGCTGCACTTAAATCGCCACCAAAATCCAGCGCCGGGTCGTAGTAATCTAGCGCACGCGTCATGCGCAAATAGGTGTTGGCATCAAACTCGCCGGCGAACTTATCGCCTTGGTAGCGCAAGTAAGATTCCATTTCAAATTCCACATCAAAATTATATTTGATTTTATCTTTCAGTTTGCGTCCGAATTTTTCGCCCATCGCGTCGTCGCTTAAATACGTGATATGGCCTAGCATTCTTGCAATTCTAAGTCCGCGGTGCGGCACCGTGTTGTGTGTATAGTAATCACCATCGTAAAACTCAGGGTCGGTCATAATCGCTTGGCGCGCCACTTCGTTAAATGCGATATTTTGTGCGGTCAAATTGGGTGCAGAGGCGATGACCAGCGCGTGTTTAATTCTATCGGGATAAGCCAATGTCCACTGTAGCGCTTGCATGCCGCCCAAGCTACCACCAATGACAGCCGCCACTTGAGTAATGTCTAAATAATCCAATAAACGCGCTTGCGAGTTCACCCAATCTTCCACCGTCACCAGCGGAAAGCTCGCGCCATAAGGTTTATTGGTTTTTGGATCAATGCTATTTGGCCCACTAGAGCCGTGACAACCGCCTAAATTATTCAACCCAATCACAAAAAATTTATTGGTATCCAACGGTTTATTGGGGCCAATTAGGTTATCCCACCAGCCAGAATTTTTGTCGGTTTCCGCATATTTGCCAGCCACGTGATGGTTGCCAGAAAGCGCGTGACAAATAATCACCGCGTTACTCTTATCCGCGTTTAGCGTGCCATAAGTTTCGTAAACCAAGTGAAATTGCGGCAACACTTCGCCACACTTCAGCGTGAGCGGTTCGCTAAAATGTGCGGTTTGGGGTGCAACGATGCCAACAGAGTTATTTTCAACCATAAACATGATTATACTATGTGTTATGTCACAAACTAACACCCCAAATATACAAACCAATAGCCTACAAAGCTTTCAGGGCAAATCACCACAATTGGCGGCGGGCGTTTATGTACACCAAAGTGCCACTGTAATTGGCGATGTGAGTTTAGGCGAAAATGTATCGGTGTGGCCAGGTGCGGTAATTCGTGGCGATATTAATTTCATTCGCATTGGCGCAGGCAGTAATATTCAAGATTGTGCCGTGTTACACGTCAATCACAAATCCAGCCAAGACCCGCAAGGCGCACCGCTTATCATAGGCAACAATGTTACGATTGGCCACACGGTTATTTTGCATGGCTGCACTATTGAAGATGAAAGCTTAATTGGTATGGGGAGCATTGTGATGGATAAAGCCATTGTGCAAAAACACGCGCTAGTGGCGGCGGGAAGCTTAGTGCCAGAAGGAAAAGTGTTAGAAAGTGGTCATCTTTATATGGGCAGTCCAGTTAAGCAAATACGCGCTTTAACGGCGGAAGAAATTACGTTTTTTATGGTTTCCGCCAATGGCTATATTCAGCTTAAAGACGAATATTTAAAGTAACTTTTTTAGTTTAATTGGCCTAGCGTCACCCTGCTAATCCCCGCTAAGTCTTGCACATGGTCAATCTCACTAAATCCTGCTTGCTTTAATAAGTTCGCAACGTTTGCCGCTTGATTATAGCCATGCTCCAGCATCAGCCATCCATGCGGGTTTAGGTGTTGTGGCGCTTGCGTAATGATTGCACGAATAGCGTCCAAGCCATCCTCACCCGAAACCAACGCGGATATTGGTTCAAAACGTAAATCGCCTTGTTTTAGATGCGCGTCATCTTGTTCGATATACGGCGGATTGCTGACAATGACATCAAACTTTTCACTGTTTAGAGCACTAAACCAATCGCTTAACATAAAGCGCACATTGGTGAGATTTAGGTTTTGTGCATTTTCAATCGCGATGTTGATTGCGGCTTGGTTAGTATCTACCGTTGTTACATGCACTTGTGGTCGATGTTTAGCAATGGCTAGTGTTATTGCACCAGTGCCTGTACCTAAATCTAAAATCGAATGATTGGTGTTGTTTTGAATTTTCGCTAAAGCTGCCTCTACCAGCACCTCGGTATCTGGCCGCGGAATCAGCGTATCGGGCGACACTTTTAACTTAAGTCCGTAAAATTCGCGGTAGCCTAAAATATAAGCAATTGGTTCACCATTTAATCTTCTTTTAAGTATTGCCCTGTAAGCCTCATAGATATTGGATTGCAGAGCATCGTTTTTATGTGAAATTAACCATGCGCGATTAACGTTAAGTACGTGTTGCAATAAAAGTTGAGTTTCCAATTTTGCTTCGTTGGTACTTACAAACTCAGCCAGCGCAGTTTGCGCTTGTTGCAGCGCCACATGAATGCTCACTTAATTGTCTTCACCCAAACTCGCCAGCAAATCCGCCTGATGTTCAGTCGCGAGTGCGCCAATCAGTTCGTCCATATCGCCTTCGGTAATCGCATCGATTTTATAGAGAGTAAGGTTGATACGGTGGTCGGTAATGCGGCCTTGCGGGTAGTTGTAGGTGCGGATGCGCTCGCTACGGTCACCGCTGCCAATTAAGCTTTTACGCTCACTGGCGATTTTGCTTTGCTGCTCGTCCACTTGCTTGGCTTTAATGCGCGCAGCCAGTACGGCAAAGGCTTGCGCCTTGTTGGCGTGCTGGCTGCGGCCTTCCTGACATTCCACCACAATGCCAGTGGGTGCGTGCGTAATG
>JANYGD010000113.1 GCA_025359405.1 Methylotenera sp.
TTTAAAATCGTAACGGTAATGCCCTTATAAGCCTGCATAAACTCGACTTGCTGCGCATTAATTGGCTTATCGCGTTTAAAGTATTCAACAATGCGCCCGTTGGGATGTGCCGCAAACCATTGTGCAACACCGTTTGCACCAATAAGGTCGGGCGATTGTTTGAGCCGTCCTAAAAAATTAAAAATGCCTGGATATTTGCCTAAATACGCCACAGGCGTGTTGTTGGATTCCAACGCTTTAAGTTGTGCACTAATTGGTCGCATGTCATAAGCTTCTCCCGCGGCATGTAGGAGTGCATACATGGTAATAGTAACTAATGCGATGGAGATAAAAGATAGCTGCGAAATGGTGCCTGAGATATTATTTTTCGGCAGAAAATAAATGATGAAAGCGGTTGCGATGGTAAAAAAACCTAGCCAAAGCGGAATGCGCTGAATCCATGTGGCTAAGCTTGGATGCGCTTGTTGGTAAAGTGGAAAAGCAAGTAAAATAGCGCCTAGCAAGAAGGTGACAATGGCGATGGGAAGTACGGTGGCACGTGTATTAGAAGTGTCGCCAACATGACTAAAGCGCGCAATTAACAGTGCAAACGCAGGGAAAATCGGCAAAATATAATGAATTTGTTTGCCGCTAATAAACGAAAAAGCCACAAAAACGGGCAATGCCCAAGCGATGCAAAAGCGGATGCCCATTTCAGACGTTTTGCCCTTTTTTACGCCTTGCCAAAAACGCCCCCATAATAGCCAAGGGAATAGCAACAAGGGCAGAATGGGCAGATACCACCAAAATGGGCGATTGTGCGCAAACGAATCTACCATGCGGTCTGCAGTTTGCCCCCAAAAAATGGCACGTTGATATTCGTGACCGCCATGAATACCTGCTGGAATCGCCCAAATTAATGCAATCGCTGCTCCGCCAAGAATTGCACAGAATAAGGGCAAATACCAGTTTTTAGCATTTAGTTTTGAGCTGCTACCAAAATTCCACCAAGAGGCCAGCAAAGCGACAGGTAGAAGTTGCAATAAAATAGTTGGCCCTTTTGCCAGTAAGCCGCCGCCGATAGCGAGTGCAACCAGCAACCAGCCTTTAATTGCTCGTTCTTGTAGGGCGATAAGCAAGCCCCAAATGCCCAGCGCAGTAAAAAAGGCAATCATCATATCGAACATCAGCGCTGTAGAGTAGAGAACCCAAAGGCCGCTACCAATTAGTATTAGCGAGGCATTATCTTTGATGGTGATGAGTTCTGGCCATAGTCTGCCCGCGATTTTTCGCGTGATGAAAACGCTGCCAAGCGCGAACAAAGATGGTACGACGCGCGGCCAGCTATCGTTGACGCCGAAAATTTTCCAGCCGAGATTAATTAGCCAAAACAGTAGCGGTGGCTTGTGGCTATAAGCAACGCCATTAAGATAGGGCACCAAATAGTCGCTGCTTAACCACATATTCCACGCCACGGTGACATAGCGTGTTTCATCAATGGGCAGGTAAGAACGTCCATTCAGGCCAAGCAGCACCAAAAAGAGCCATAACAGCAGAATCTGAATATGGATTTTTTTTGGTGTCACTGGTTACTTAAACAAGCTGCGCAAAAATATTGTCGCGAATACTGTTCATTTCGCCTAAGCCATTCACCTTCAGGTGTTTTGGCGCACCTGCCACGCCACTTTTGGCCCAGTTGGCGTAATAATTTACCAACGGTTTGGTTTGTGAATGATAAACCTCTAGGCGCTTCATTACTGTCTCTGCTGCATCATCTGGACGTTGCACCAAATCTTCGCCCGTCACGTCATCTTTGCCCGTGACTTTGGGCGGATTAAATTTAATGTGATAAGTGCGTCCGCTAGCAGGGTGGCTGCGGCGACCGCTCATGCGCTCCACAATCGCGCTATCAGGCACATCAATTTCTACCACGTAATCAATGCTAACGCCCGCATTTTTCATGGCATCGGCTTGCGGAATGGTGCGCGGAAAGCCATCAAACAAAAAGCCGTTTTTGCAATCGACCTCTTTAATGCGCTCACTCACTAAGCCAATAATTACAGCGTCTGGCACTAAACCGCCGCTATCCATGTGGCCTTTGGCCTCCAGCCCGAGCGGCGTACCCGCTTTGACTGCAGCACGTAACATATCGCCAGTCGAAATTTGTGGAATGTTGAATTTATCTTTAATAAAAGTGGCTTGTGTACCTTTGCCCGCGCCTGGTGCGCCTAGGAGGATAATTCGCATTTGATTGATCTCGAAAACTTAAGTAAATAAAAAAATAGATTATATCAAACAAGGTAATTGCTAATGGCTACAAATTGCGCCATGGTTAAATTTTCAGCGCGTAATTGTGGATTTATATTGAGCGCAATAAATCCGCTGTCATTGAGCCAAGCTTTTAGCGCGTTGCGCAATGTTTTACGACGTTGTCCAAACGCTGCCAACACAATTTTGGCAAAATGTTTTTCATCTTTTGCCTGATGAGGCAAAGCAGCATGCGGTACGCAGCGCACAAATGCCGATTCCACCTTTGGTGCGGGCTCAAACGCTTCGGGCGGCACGGTGATTAAATATTCCATGGCAAGGTGATATTGCAACATGACCGAAAGCCGCCCGTATGCTGGTGTTGATGGCACTGCTACCATTCGTTCGACTACTTCTTTTTGAAGCATAAAATGCATGTCGGTAATGTGCGATAAATTATCTAGTAAATGAAATAAAATCGGCGTAGAAATGTTGTAAGGCAGGTTGCCAACGATACGCAGATTCTTGCCCAAGCTAGTGAAATCAAATTTTAGCGCGTCCACATTATGAATCGTCACCATGTTTTTGGCATATTCGTTTTGCATCCAACTCACAATATCGCGATCAATCTCTACCACGTTTAAGTGATTGATTTTGTTTAGTAATGGCTTAGTGAGCGCGCCTAGTCCTGGGCCGATTTCGACAATAATTTGTTCGGTTTGCGGATTAATTGCGTCGATAAGGCTGGTAATAACACTTTGGTCAGTAAGAAAATTTTGTCCAAATCTTTTCTTGGCAACATGTTTCATTGTGCTTTTTTGTTTGCCAATTCAATTGCCAAATCAACCGCAGCTTGCATGCTGCCAATGTCAATATTGCCAGTACCTGCTAAGTCTAGGGCAGTGCCGTGATCGACCGAAGTGCGAATAATCGGCAAGCCTAGCGTCACGTTGACACCGCCGCCAAAACTGGCATGTTTCAGCACGGGCAGGCCTTGGTCATGATACATTGCCAGCACGCAATCGGCATTTTCAAGATATTTTTTGGTAAATAATGTATCCGCAGGCAGCGCGCCAATTAAATGCATGCCTTCGGCACGTAATTTGATTAATATTGGATTGATAGTTTCAATTTCTTCTCGACCTAAATAACCGCCTTCGCCTGCGTGTGGGTTAAGCCCAGAGACCAATATCCGCGGGCTTTGCAGGCCAAATTTTTGGATTAAATCTTTGTGTAAAACGCGAATAGTCGCTTCTAGGCCGTTACGGGTAATCGCAGTTGACACATCTTTTAGCGCTAAGTGTGTAGTTGCCAGCGCCACACGTAAGCCACCACCAACTAACATCATCACCACTTGCGGTGTATTTAAATATTCAGCAAAAAATTCGGTATGGCCGGTAAAATCAATACCAGCATCGTTGATGACGCCTTTATGCACTGGCGCGGTGACAACTGCGTCAAATGCCCCGCTCATGCAACTATCTATTGCACAACTAAGCGTATTGAGCACATATTGACTATTGGCAGGGTTTAATGTGCCTGTGGTAACTGAGGTAGTGGTAGGTATATGCAACACTTTTAGTGTATTTCTGACGTGTAGTTGCGCCACTTTGTTAGCGTCAATATGCTCAATCAAAATATTGATATTGAGTTGCTGAGCGCGTTCTGCCAACATTCTTGCATCGCCAACAATGGTAATATCAGCTGCAATTTCGCGCTGTAAGAGCATGACACAAATATCAGGCCCAATGCCTGATGGTTCACCCGAGGTAATTGCAATGCGCGGAATAATTGGAACCAAAGTCATGCTTGATTCAAAGCAGTGGAATTTAGAATTTATCTTCTAAACGCAACTCGACAAAAGCACGGTCACGCAGTTCGCGTATCCAATCTTGGTATGCCTCTTCCGATTTGCGTGCACGAATCTCTTGACGTGCTTTAAGTCTCGCAGCCTCTTTGGTCATATCTTGTTGGCGGCGCTCTAGCACTTGAATAATATGCCAGCCAAAAGGTGAAAGTACGGGTTCGCTGATTGTGCCTGGCGTCAGCGCATCCATGGCTCTTTCAAAAGGAGGCACGGTATCGCCAGGGTTTATCCAGCCTAAATCGCCACCGTTATTGGCACTGCCATCTTCTGAGTATTGACGCGCCATTTCTTCAAATTTGGTGCCGTTATCAATGCGCTCTTTAATGTCATCTATTTTACGTTTGGCGTCTTTTTCTGAAACCACCTCGGAAAGTTTGATTAAAATGTGTCGCGCATGTGTTTGGTTAATTACTGTTGAGGAGATAGCGCCGCGCCGATTTGTTAGTTTTAATACATGAAAGCCATTTGGACTGCGAATGGGTTTTGAAACTTGGCCTACTTGCAAGGATTTTAGCGTGTCTAAAAACAAAGCTGGCAGTTGGTCGCCCTTTTTCCAGCCCAAGGCACCGCCTTCTAGCGCGTTAGGGGCGTCTGAAAAGGCAGCAGAAACTTGCTCGAAGCTTGTACCGTCTGCAAGTTGTTTCAGCGCATCTTCTGTTTTGATTTTAGCTTTTTGCAAATCTTCTGGCGTGCTATCTTCTGGGGTGCGGATTAAAATATGCGAAACTTCAAATTCATCTTGCTCTTCACCACGGTTAGCTTGGGTGGTTAAGTAATTGTCAACTTCGCCTTCAGACACATTGAGTCGATTATCAACCTCACGCTCACGTAGTCTCGCAATGGTGATTTCGTTGCGGATATCTTCGCGAAATTTGCGTATGCTAATACCTTCTTTTTCAAGTGCAGCTTTAAATTCTTCCGGGCTCAATTTATTTTGCGCGGCAATCCTTTCAATGGTTTTATCAAGCTGCGTGTCGTCCACTTTTAAACCGGTTTGCGCGGCAAGTTGTAATTGTAGGTTATCGGCAATTAGGCGCTCTAAAATTTGTTTCTCAAGAATATTTTGCGGTGGTAATTCGGTGCCTGATTTTTCTAATTGCGCGCTGACGGTTTTAATACGATCTGCAAGCTCTTGTTCGGTTATCACACTTTGATCAACAACGGCAATAATGCGATCCATCTTGACAATGTCATTGGATTTTTTTGTCACGTCGGCTTCTGCTGCAAGGGCTAAGAAAGGTGTAAAAAAACCAATTAAAATCAATAGGTTAAATAGGTTTAATGTTGAGTATAATAATTTCATTGGTTGTAATTCTGCTGCCTATAAATGTTAGGAATTTCACTAGAACTCAAGTAGCCTGGAATGTCACGGCGCAGTAAGTTAAGCGGGTTTGCGCCGATAGAGGCTAAGCCACCAAGCTCGAGTTGAAAGAATAGACCATAGTTTGCCTTAGCAGTTGCAGTTTGAACGC
>JANYGD010000120.1 GCA_025359405.1 Methylotenera sp.
GCTGAGAAAACAGTAGAAAAAGTAGCAACAGAATAATTAAGTTTTTGTGAGTGATACGGCTATAAATGGCATGCCTAGGCACTCTTAACCATCTCATAAGGAGAAAAAAATGCCAAAAATGAAAACAAAGAGCAGCGCCAAAAAGCGCTTTAAGTTCTTAGGGAATGGCAAGGTGAAACGTACGCATTCACATTTGCGTCATATTCTTACCAAGAAAACCACTAAGCAAAAACGTAAATTACGTGGTACATCGATCATCTCACCAACTGACGTCAAACGCGTTCGCGCTATGATGCCAACACGCTAAGGAGACCGATATGCCTAGAGTAAAACGTGGTGTCATTGCTCGTGCCAGACACAAAAAAGTATTAAAAGCGGCCAGCGGGTATCGCGGTCGTCGTAAAAACGTTTATCGCGTTGCCAAGCAAGCGGTAATGAAAGCAGGTCAATATCAATACCGTGATCGCCGTCAGAAAAAACGTCAATTCCGCACTTTGTGGATTGCACGTATTAATGCGGGTGCACGCGAGTGTGGCTTGACGTATAGCCGCTTTATGAATGGCTTGAAAAAATCAGCGGTAGAAGTAGATCGCAAAGTATTAGCGGATTTAGCCGTGTTTGATAAAGCAGCATTTGCCAAATTTGTAGAAATCGCAAAAACTGGTTTAGCCGCTTAATTTAATACGTTTAAAAAAAGAGGCTGCGGCCTCTTTTTTTATGCTTAAATCTTAATTAAAACCAAATTCAAGTAAAATAACGCATGGCTAATTTAGAGCACTTAATTGCAGAATCTCAGACTGATTTTTCAGCTTGTGAAGATATGCCCGCGCTGGAAAACGCAAAAGCGAAATATTTGGGCAAAACTGGCGCGCTGACTGAGGCTTTAAAGGGCTTAGGCAAATTGTCTGCAGAAGAACGTCCAGCAGCTGGCGCTGCTATTAACGTGGTAAAGCAAGCGATTGAAGCCGCTTTAAATGCGCGGCGCGAGGCGATTTTAAACGCAGCGCAAGCACAACAACTGGCGCAGGAATCAATCGACGTGACGCTGCCAGCACGCGCGCAATCGCAAGGCGGCTTGCACCCTGTGACTTTGACGTTACAACGTATTGAGCAATTATTTCACTCAATTGGTTTTGAAGTGGCGACCGGCCCAGAAATCGAAACTGATTTTTATAACTTCACTGCGCTCAATATTCCAGAAAATCACCCTGCGCGCGCTATGCACGACACATTTTATGTGGATGAGGCCAATGTATTGCGTACACACACTTCGCCCGTGCAAATCCATTACATGGAAAATAAAGCACCACCGCTTAAGATTATCGCACCGGGGCGCGTGTACCGCGTGGATTCGGATGCCACGCATTCGCCCATGTTTCATCAGGTGGAAGGCTTGTGGGTGGATGAGAATATTAGTTTTGCAAATCTCAAAGGGGTTGTGCAGGATTTTTTGCAAAAATTCTTTGAGCGTGATGACCTAATAGTCAGGTTCAGACCTTCATTTTTCCCGTTCACCGAGCCATCTGCCGAGATTGATATGAGCTGGAACGGCGGTTGGCTGGAGATTGGCGGCTGCGGCATGGTGCATCCTGAGGTGTTTAAACACGTGAATATTGACAGCGAAAAATACCGCGGTTTTGCCTTTGGTTTGGGCGTAGAGCGTCTTGCCATGTTGCGTTATGGTGTGAATGATCTACGTCACTTTTTTAATAACGATTTGCGTTTTTTGCAGCAATTTAATAAATAACTAAAACCTATGCAATTTTCAGAAAACTGGTTACGCACCTTTGTAAATCCAAGCTTAAATTCTGATGAATTAAGTCACGCCTTAACGATGGGGGGGCTAGAGGTAGAAGCAATGACGCCTGCTGGCGCAGTGTTTACCAAGGTCGTCATCGGCGAAATTGTTGAAGCAGTCAAACATCCAGATGCTGACCGTTTGCAGTTGTGCAAAGTGAGTGTGGGCAATGAAATATTACAAATTGTCTGCGGTGCATCCAATGCACGCGTGGGTATTAAAATACCATGCGCCTTAGTGGGTGCGGAGCTACCAGGCATTAGTATTAAGCAAGCCAAAGTGCGTGGCGTAGATTCGTTTGGCATGTTGTGTTCTGCAAAAGAGCTGAGTTTGGCTGAAGAAGTTGCGGGTTTGCTCGAGTTACCGAATGATGCCAAAGTTGGCCAAGATATTCGTGAATATTTAAGTCTGAATGACAATTTACTCACGCTCAAACTCACACCAAACCGTGCTGATTGCTTAAGCATTCTGGGCATTGCACGCGACGTGGCCGCTATAACAGGCGCGCCGTTAAACGCACCAAAAATTTCGCCCGCAAATGTCGAGTCTCAATGCACTTTAGCGGTGTTGGTGAATGCGCCACGAGCTTGCCCCGCCTATTATGGCCGTGTTATCGAAAGCGTGAATGCACAAGCCAAAACGCCTGATTGGATGTTGCGCAACCTTGAACGCAGTGGCGTACGTAGCATTAGCGCGATTGTCGATATCACTAACTATGTACTGCTCGAGCTCGGTCAGCCCATGCACGCGTTTGATTTGGCCAAGTTGGGTGATCATATTGAAGTGCGTTTTGCCAAAGCGAATGAGCCACTAAAATTGCTGAATGATACGAAAGTCAAATTGCAAGCCGATGATTTGGTGATTGCCGACGGTAAA
>JANYGD010000129.1 GCA_025359405.1 Methylotenera sp.
CGGTCACTTGTATCCGATGCAACGCTTTCTTCGCGTGTACCAATATTGTCTTGAGAGATTTGTGCAACGCCAGGTTGCATAGCAAAGCTTTCATTAGCCCAATAACCGATGAGCTGATTATGCTCATTTAGCTTAGGAATCGCCGTGCCTTTATCCGAGCCGATGCCGATAAACAGCCAATCTTTCCCACCTTGAAAACCAGTTAAATCGCGCGTATTGAACACATGCAGCTTGGGTGTTTCTTCTCCATCGGTCATATATACGACTTGTGCAGGTTCTGGAAAGCTGCGAATGAGTTTGGCGAGTGTCAGCATGCTTTCGCGAATGCGACTATTGCCGGACCAGCCAGTGCGCCAGTCTAAATGGTCTATGGTGTCTTCAATTGCTGCAAAGTTGCTACATATCTCAATTGGTGTGTAAAGTGCGGCCACGCTTACGCCTGCAAATAGGCCAATACTTACTTGCGTACCACATGGCATTTCGCCAATGATTCGATGCAATAAATATTGTTGATATTGCATGCGTGTCACTAATTTACCATCTAAAGTGGCGTCTTTTACATTTGAGCTTTGGGTAATATCAACGACAAATATATAACTATAGATGTCGCGTTTAATCGGCAGTGTTGGCTTAAACATGGCGATAATTAACATCAATAAAGCTGCTAGCAGTAGAGAGATGTCGCGGCGATGGCGTAATAGTTGAACGAGTTTTTTCATGTTTTAAGTCAATAACTCAATTTAAGGCAAACCCACTGGTATATTACCCATAATCAAACCTGCTTTGTCGCCTTCGCCTGCGCCTGGGGTAGGATGTTCTGGCAATAAACCAAGCAAGCGATCTAAGTTGTGTTTCGCATCCCACTGTGTGTGGTCAAGTTTAAGAGATGATACATAAGCGGTTTTTGCCTGTAGCAATAGGTATTCTGCTTCTTGGTGCACAGATGCGCTATTGCCGCTCATCGCATTGGCACGCAATAAAAAGATGTTGCCAAGATTGTATTGTACGGCAGATTTTTGTGCAGTATTGGCTTTAGGCATCAAGGCATTAAATAATAGCGTTGATTCTTTATAACGTTCTTTTTTGGCTAAATATAGCGCAGTGGCAAACTTGGCTTCAAAACTTTCTTTGTCCGTTTCTGGTGGTTTACCTGTTCTAACTGATTGATTAAAAGCATCAATTTGTTTGATGCGCTTATAAGTAAGCAGACTTCCAGCCATACAAATAAAGGCAATTACTGCAAAAGTCCAAGTGAGTTTTTTTACAGTAAAATGTTGAGCGAGTTTGAGTTCTTGATTTAATGCCATGTTTTAACCTCTAAGTATTTTATGCCGAGCAATATAGTAATCATGATTGCAGCAATGACTAAGCAAGCGTTGGACAAATCTTTACCAGGGATTTTTTCTAAATATTTAATCGGTTTTTTTTCCTTGCGATTGATGTCGTCAATGGCCAGTTGTAAGCTTTTTGGATCATCCGCTTCGTATGCGTGAAATTCTGTTTTCATGGTTTTAAAGAACTCATACAACTCAATTTCTGGTGGCAAGGCTTTGTCTGGATTCGGCGCGTAGTTTTTGTCAAAAATACTTAAGCCGCCAGGCTCACGCAACACAATCCAGTAAAGGCTAATATGCATGCGGTCAAACCAGTCTCTAATTTTTTGTTGGGTATCGGCGCTAATTCTGCCGCCGCCATCAGAAAGTAAAATCACCGCACGCGAGCCAGAATCTGGCACTTTATCAAATAAACCTGCACCTGAGGTGAGGCCGCTACCAATATTGGTTTGAAACAGCGCATTGCCAGCGGTGGCGCGCACGGCAGCCACCATGGCTTCTTTATTTTCGGTTAAAGGTAGCACATACATAGCTGAGTTGCTGAAGGTAATCATACCTAGCATATCGTTCTTGCGCGATTGAACGAATTGTGTGATCAAACGCGCTGCTGCAGCTGATTTGGTTTCACCTAAAGATGATTCTGTGGTGCCAGAAAAGGGGTCGTCCATACTCGCGCTTCTATCGAGTACCAGACCAATTTGTGCACCTACACCTATACGCTCAATTTCTTGCTGTTTGGTGTGCGGCGCACTCAAACCCAGCACGATAAACAGTAGTGTTAGTACAGCCAATATTTTTAAAATTAAGCCAATCAAGTCTGAGAGAGGGTCTGGGGGTAGCATATCAAGCCACGAGTAACTTTTGCTGTGCGCACGCTGAAACACTAAAGGCAGCAAAGCCAGCGGTAGTAACCACAATAACCAAGGTTGAGAAAATGCCATGTTTAGGTTTTGCTATCAGGGATTAAACCGCGTTCGCAATCGCGGCAGCGGCGGCAAAATTGTGCCAGCCAAATTAAAGGGTCGTCACCAGCTTGATGATGTGCGCTGGGTTCAAAAAATACTTGGCGGGACAAGCCAAAAAATTGTTCAAGTTCAGGTTTAATTGCATTAAAGGCAGGTTTTTTGTCTAAAAAAGCATCTAAATTACCGCTAAACAAGCTATTACCTGCAGTAATGTTGAGCGCTTCATGTGTGTTAGCAACTGCCTTTTGGAGCCCTTGTGGTGTGTTGTCTTGCTTGCGAATGTTGCGATAAGCCTTGGCAAAGGGCCCACCCATACGCGGTAGCCACGCATGTTTACCTAGCATATACAGTAAGCCAATCAGACTTAGTGCCAAAATGGTTAATAAAATCTGAAGACGATTTTTTAGACCACTATTGTCGAGCAATAAAGGGCCTCTAAACTTGCTCATGTCTTCTTCAATTCTAACTTCACCAAACATTGCAATTGGCGAAATCGCAAATTCAAAGCTAGGAATACGGAATTTACCGACTTCTTTACCTTTAGACTTTACATTGATGATGTTGACGTATTCAGTGGGCAAGGCACCGTGTTTGACTACAGTTTTATTGGTAAATACTTGATAACTTAAGCTCAAATCGTGAATAACAGAATCGCCATTATCTTTACTGGTGTGTTTGATATCACTTAAATCAACGCCTAAAGTTTGACCTCTGTAGCGTTTCTCATAGCCAATAATGGGCAGTGATTCGTCTATAAGTTTGTAGGGTTTTTTTACTGTCAATATGATATGGCGTGTAATCACATCGCCCACGGTGTAGCCTACTGCTCGCTCTGGGTCTTGTATTTGCATGCTCACAGCATCCGCTTTAATATCTGGCAGCAGTTGTGCATCTAGCGCTTGGGCGGCGATAGTGCTTAAGCTTAAAATGAATGCAAATAGAAGTTGATTGATAAGTTTGGTCATATGGTTTATTTATCGGCTTAGGCGGCTACAAATTGGTGGAAATATTCGGTTAGCTTATCGGCATCAAAATCGCCTTCCACATAAAACGGTGGCATATCAAACTCCATGAAGAGCTTATAAATCGCCTCGCGACGCGCTTCAAACGCTGCAATAATTTTATTGCGATAATTTTTGCGTAAAAATAACGTCCGTTTCGCACCTGATTCTGGGTCAGTCACTGAAGTAATACCGTTTTCAGGTAAGTTTGTGTATTCATCAGCGTCCCACAGCACCACGGGTACAATATGATGACGCAATAAATTGGCCAGCGAGCTTTCTAATTGCTCATGCGGCATGTGGAAATCGGAAATTAAAAAAACCAATGAACGCTCGCGCGGCAAATAACGCCATACATCGCTAATGCCCGCGCCAGAAACCGCATCTGGATGATGTTCTTTTAAGCGCTCGGCAAGCTCAATCGCGCGATGCGATTTGAAAGAAGCGGTACTAATCCAATCTTCGCGCACCATGTCATCAAAGCCTACAAAACCAAATGGATCGGAATTGCGCGTGGCAGAACGCGCAATGGATTCTGCAATGTCCGCTGCTTTGCGAATTTTACGTTCTTTGGCGCCAAAATTCATGCTGCCAGATAAATCGCAAATCACAAAAACTGGCGTCGAGCTTTTTTGGTTGAAAAGGCGCACATATACTTGTTCCATCGGGTCGCGAATGGTTTGTCGCAAATCGATGCGGCGCGGGTCAGGGTAGCTAATTAACGAAGTATGGCCGATAAACTCCATACCCATGCCGCGCTGTGTACTGGCATGGCGGCCAGGGTGGCGGCCACGGTTGCGCCAGCCGATGTGGTAGCTAAATTCCTTGATATCTTTGATTGTCATGCGCTTTAAAGCTCAAATTAAGGTGCAGCTACAGCGTTAAGAATATTACCTAACATCTCACGCGCAATTTCTGTGCGGCGCATTTCATACACTGGGCTAAACACTAAGCGATGCGCCACCGTTTCGTGAAATACGGCATGAATATCGTCAGGTGTAATGGCAGTGCGCTGGTTCAGCCAAGCATTGACACGCGCTGCACGCAACATCATGCTCATGCCGCGCGGGCTGGCGCCTGCAAGCACAAGGCGAT
>JANYGD010000159.1 GCA_025359405.1 Methylotenera sp.
TCGGCTTTTTTAAGCAAAATCGCTACGCGCATTTCAAGCTCTGGCGGCTCTACCGCCACGGTTAAGCCCCAGCTAAAGCGTGTTCTAAGTCGTTCATCAACATCAATAATTTCTTTAGGGTAGGTATCGCAAGTGATGACAATTTGCTTTTTTTCTTCGATCAATGTGTTAAATGCGTAAAAAAATTCTTCCTGCGTGCGGGTTTTTTTGGCAAAAAATTGAATATCATCGATTAGCAATAAATCAAGCGAATGATATTGCCGCTTAAATTCATCAAAGGCTTTATTTTCGTAGGCCTTCACTACATCTGATACATAGCGCTCAGCATGTAAATAACGAATTTTTGCATCAGGATTTTGCTGTTTTAATTGGTTGCCAATAGCTTGCAATAAATGTGTTTTGCCTAACCCCACACCTCCATAGATAAATAGCGGGTTGTAGGCCTGTCCTGGGTTATCAGCCACTTGTATGGCGGCAGCACGCGCTAATTGGTTGGCACGGCCAGTCACGTAATTATCAAAATTAAAACTAGGATTTAAGCCAGTACCACGCTCATTTAAGTTGCGATCACTCGGGCTGCGATTACTGGCGCTACGTTGCGTAGCGGCTTTTGCAGCAACAAGATTTGTTACATCAATATTGTTATTTTCGGTGGGCGCAACATTTTTGTTGATGTGGCCATTCGGCGCTTTTTTTACCGCAATTTTTTCACAAATTGCTAGCTCAATTAAGGTATTGTTTGGCAATAACTCGGCAGCAATTAACTCAATTTTACTTAAAAAACGATCCTTTACCCACTGCTGCACAAATTTATTGGGTGCGAGTATACGCAGCGCGTTGCCGCTTAACTCAGTTTGTAATGGCTTAATCCAAGTATTAAATTGTTGCGCAGATAGCTCTTGCTCAAAGCGACTAAGGCAGGTAGACCAAAATTTTTCCATCGCTTGCCAAGAACCTCTTGCAATTATTGTTAAGTGAATGATTTTATTAGATTTAATGGTTAAAATTGCACCAATAACGCACATTTAAAACTTTATTATTTACTCGACTATTCTAGCTGGTTTAATCAGACTTATCCACAGGCAATTACACATTTATTAAACTAAATACTCATTGACAACATAGTGGTTTATCGGGTCTAATAGCGGGCTTTGTAGCATTTGCTAGCTGGAGAATTGAATGAAACGTACCTACCAACCTTCTAAAACACGTCGCGCACGTACGCACGGCTTTTTAGTGCGCATGAAAACCAAAGGTGGCCGTGCAGTCATTGCTGCGCGTCGCGCTAAAGGTCGCACGCGTTTAGGCCTTTAAAATAGTTTAAATTATTAGCGCTATTTATAGCCCTAATAATTTCTTAGTATTTTAAAGAGTATAAATTGGCAGTGTTTAAATTTGGTAAATTTTAGATTTACTAAGCAAGCCAAAATAGTAAAAACGGATGATTTTTCATCCGTTTTTAATTTGCGCAAACGGCTTGCAAATAAACATTTGGTGATGCGTTATCGATTAAATGAAGTGAATATTGCGCGTTTGGGTTTGATTGTGAGTAAAAAAACTGCGAAATCGGCGGTGCAACGTAATTATATGCGGCGTGTGTTGCGCGAACTTTTTAGATTAAATCAGCACAATTTACCGGCAGTCGATTTGCTTATTCAAGTGCAAAAAGCCTTTGAAAAACCAGATTTTATGGAGATAAAACAAGAGTTTGAACATTTGATGCAAAAACTGGTGATAAAAATATCAACAATTAACAATGTTGTAATTTCTAGTCAATCAAATTAGGCTAAGATGACACGAATTTTAATTGCATGCATTAAAGCGTATCAAATTGCACTAAGTCCATTTTTTGGCCAGCAGTGCCGGTTTACACCAACTTGCTCGCATTATGCGATTGAATGCATACAAAAACATGGCGCGTTAAAAGGCCTTTTACTGACAATTAAACGATTATCACATTGCCATCCTTGGCATGTTGGTGGTCATGATCCTGTACCTTGAATGGCTATTTCGGCTTTGTTGAGTTTATATTAACTAATTTATTATAAAGAATTTATGGATACTCGTCGTTTAATTTTATTTGTTATTTTTTCATTTTCTATCATGATGTTGTGGGATTCGTGGCAGCAAAAAAATAAGCCGATCGCGCCAGCCCAGCAAGAAATACAAACGCCAGTTTCTGGCGCAGCAGCAAATTCAGCAGGTGTGGCCACTGCCAATAATATCACCACTGAAGGCTCCTTTAAGCTCGAAAGAGGCCAGCGCATTCAAGTTTCAACCGATTTATTCCAAGCTGAAATTGATACTGTAGGCGGCGATTTACGCCATTTAACGCTGAATAAACACTTAGCTGCGGACGTGAAGCAGGGTAATTTTGTACTGATGGATGACGCTGAGAAACCTATGTTGTATGTAGCGCAAACAGGTTTGTTGGGTGCCAGTTTACCTAACCATAAATCTTTATTCACTAGCTCTGCTACAAGTTACATCTTGGCTGATGGCGCTGCAAGCCAAGAAGTACGCTTATCTTGGGTCAATAATGGTATTGCGGTGGATAAGGTTTATACCTTCCATCGCGGTAGTTATGTGATTGATGTTAATTACCAAATTAATAACGGCAGTGCCGCTGCGATTGCACCATCCGCTTATTATCAAATTGTGCATGATAGTTTATCGAATCAAGGCACTAAAATGCGCCCTACTTTTACAGGCGGCGCTTATTTCACTGAGGTAGATAAATTTAAAAAAGTTAAATTTGCCGATATGGAAAAAGAAAATTTATCTAAAACTAGCAAAGATGGCTGGATTGGGGTTATTCAGCAGTATTTTGCCAGCGCGTGGATTCCAAATACAGGCGCTAGCCGAGAGTTTTATACTAAAAAATTATCAGATAATGTGTTTGCTGTCGGTGTTGTAACGCCTGCATCTAGCATTGCAGCAGGTGCAAAGGGCGAAGTTAGCGCTAAATTATTTGCTGGCCCACAAACTAACACAGATTTAGCTGCAGCCGCGCCAGGTTTAGAGTACGCTGTAGATTATGGCTGGCTTACCGTGCTTGCTAAGCCTTTATTTTGGGTTTTGTCAAAAATTCACGCGTTGGTGCACAACTGGGGCGTGGCGATTATTTTGGTGACTATTCTAATCAAAGCTGCGTTTTATCCTTTATCGGCTACTAGTTATCGATCGATGGCGCAAATGCGCGAAATGGCGCCACGCTTACAAGCCATGAAAGAAAAATTTGGTGAGGATAAACAGAAAATGCAACAAGCCATGATGGAGCTTTATAAAACTGAAAAAATTAACCCAATGAGCGGTTGTTTGCCAATTTTGGTGCAAGTGCCTGTTTTTATATCATTTTATTGGATGTTACTGGGCACGGTTGAGTTACGTCATGCGCCATTTTTTGGCTGGATTCAAGATTTATCGGCGATTGATCCATGGTATGTGCTGCCGATTTTGATGGGGGCGACCATGATTATTCAAACTTATTTGAACCCGCCGCCGACTGATCCGATTCAAGCAAAAGTGATGAAAATTATGCCGATTGTATTTAGTGCGTTTTTCTTTTTCTTCCCAGCCGGTTTAGTGTTGTATTGGTTGGTAAATAACGTGTTATCTATCGCACAGCAATGGTATGTAAATAAAACCATTCATGCGGCCGCGCTTGCCAAAAAAGGTAATGCAAAAAAATAGCGCTGACACTATTGCGGCCATCGCTACTGCGAGTGGTGCGGGCGGCATAGGGGTGGTGCGGGTTTCGGGTGCATTATCGCAAACTATCGCAGTACAAATTTTAGGTCACTGTCCTACCCCGCGTTATGCAGCATATCTTCCATTTTTTGATAAAAATCAACAGCTTATAGATCGTGGCATAGCGATTTTCTATCAAAATCCACATTCGTATACTGGCGAAAATGTATTAGAACTGCAAGCGCATGGGGGAACTGCATTAATGCAAATTCTGCTGGCGCGTTGCATTGAGTTAGGTGCACGCCAAGCCGAGCCAGGCGAATTTACGCGCCGCGCTTATCTCAATGATAAAATAGATTTAGCCCAAGCGGAGGCGGTTGCTGATGTGATTAACGCTTCGACGGTTGAAGCGGCGCGTAGCGCAATGCGTTCGTTATCAGGCGAATTTTCTGCCAGCATTAATGTGGTATTAGCCAAGCTCATCAATTTGCGTATGTACGTAGAGGCGTGCTTAGATTTTCCAGAAGAAGAAATTGATTTTATTACCCAAGGTAATGTTGCAGAAAAACTTGCAGGCATTGCAGATGAATTAAACACCGTTTTTACAAAAGCGCACCAAGGTGCATTATTACGTGAGGGCATTTATGTGGTACTAATCGGTCAGCCCAATGTGGGAAAGTCGAGTTTGATGAATCAGCTGGCAGGCGAAGAAGTGGCGATTGTGACATCGGTTGCCGGCACTACACGTGACACAATTAAAAATGCCATTCAAATTAATGGCGTACCGTTGCATATTATAGATACCGCTGGCTTGCGCGAAACCGATGATGAAGTGGAAAAATTTGGCATTGCGCGAACTTGGCGAGCCACAGAAACGGCCAATATCGCATTATTATTGTTAGATACAGCTCATGGCATTACCGATAAAGAAAAATCGATTTTAGACCACTTGCCGCAAGAAATCGCCAAAATTTGGGTGCATAATAAAATTGATGTTTCACGTGAAAAGCCAGAAATTCGAGACAACGCTACCGAAACGCACATTTACCTTTCTGCTAAAACAGGTGCAGGCGTTGATTTACTAAAAACACAATTATTAAAATTGGCGGGTTATCAAGCCAGTGGTGAAGGCGTTTTTATGGCACGGGCGAGACATTTAGAAGCGCTAACACAAGTGCATCAACATTTGCAAACAGCTAGTGCGCAATTGAATTCTGCAGAATTGGTGGCAGAAGAGTTACGTCTAGCGCAAGAAGCGTTGGGCAGTATTACTGGTGAATTTACACCAGATGACTTATTGGGAGAGATTTTTAGTAAGTTTTGTATTGGCAAATAAGCTGTTATATTAAGACAACAATTAAAAAAGGCGCACAAAGCGCCTTTTTTAATTGTGAATTCAAATTAAGTTAAATCTACGACTTCCGCATCGGGAGCATTTTTCTTAACAGATTCAATACCATTATCGCGACCCGCTTCAGATTCATATTGTTGACTTTGGCCAATCACTTGGTGGTTGCCGGCCTTAATTACAAAGTATGGCTTACCAGATTTTGAAACAAGACGATTATAACGATCATCCATATCGGCATTTTTTTGTATAGATGCAATGCCATTTAATGCGCTGGCCTTGCTTTCATACATTTCGGATTGCAAGATAACTTGGCCATTTCCGGCCAAAAGATTAAAATGTGTTTGACCACTTTTTGCGGTTTTAACTTCAAATTTACCAGCCATACTGTTCTCCTCATTTTTTCTGTGAAAGCGCCAATAGCCGCTATCGACACTATAGGCGCGCAATGTTGCCTTCGTCAAGCTTAGCGTTTGTAAATCATGATAATTGATGTTTCACGTGGAACATTAATTTGTTAGGGTAAATCTTTGCGTCCAGTTATCATGGCTAAAATTAGATTGTCTTTGTGTAATATGCTTTCGGCTATTACTCCTAGCACATGTACTGCAACTAGTATCAACCAGCCCCAGGTTGAATAATGGTGAACCGCTTGCAAAAATTCTGGCTGGTCGATAAGCCAGCCTTCGTTATAAACAAGCCAGCCAGACCCCACAGCGATGAGTCCAAGTGCTAGCATGGCGTAGATTATCAATGCGCCTGCTGGATTGTGGCCAATATAGCGCTTCGCATGGCCATGCAAGAGGCGATCCCCATATTTAACCGCCCAAACAGGATTAAGTGGGAATTTTTTAAAGCTGGCATAGCCTGTTTTCATTAATCCCCATACAATGCGTGCCAGTAGCAAAAAGCCTGCTATGTAGCCAGCACGCACATGGATGAGACGATTCCATTCAGAAGCATGTGTATAAAATGCTACTGAGAATGCTATGACTAGGGACCAGTGAAAGACTCTTACAAACGGATCCCAAACATATTTTGTAGACATTGAACCATTAACTTTTATTTAGGAGTTGGTGTTTTTTCTGTCAACAAATAGGCAATGTAGTTGGCCTTTTCTTGTGCAGTACAATCGCTGCCTATAATATCCTTGCAGTGTTGCGTAAATTTAGCTTCTACTGTATCAAAGTCAGCAAAGCGCTTCTCGTTAACTACGGGGGATAAAGGGCGAATCGACTTGCCTGTTACAATGTGCTTACCTTCATCTGCAGGGTTTGTGGTGTGACAGGAGGCGCATGCCATTTCTTTGCCATTGCCCAGTTTAATTTTACGATTAAAAAAGAACTTGCCATCTGTGACAGAAGCGCCTACATAGCTAGGATTGCTGTTTTTAGCAATAGCGCTATAGATGGAAACCAGCTTCTCTGCATTGGCAACATTAGCTTGTGCTGTATAGGTTGAGATGCTTAGTAGCACCGTTAAAATTAAAGTTAATTTTTTCATTTCATACTCCATTCTTTGGTAAATAAAACAGCAACAATGTGCTTGGTTTGGATTCCCCTTAATGTGGTAATAGCGAGTTTTATGCCAACTTTAAGACGCAGCTAGGCTGAAAGTGGGTGAACTACTGTGTTCTATAAGAAACATTTTGTGAAAATAACTTTTAAAAACATGCTTTTGCATGACTAATGAGGACATTTACAGTAAAATTAAAACCTTTGAAATTTAAGTTTTAGGTCATGAATTTTCCTGATATTTTTGATGTGATTGTAGTGGGCGGCGGACACGCAGGCACCGAAGCGGCGCTTGCGTGCGCCAGAATGGGGCAAAAAACCTTATTGTTGACACATAACATTGAAACATTAGGCCAAATGTCCTGTAACCCCAGTATTGGCGGTATTGGCAAAGGCCATTTGGTTAAAGAAATTGATGCGCTGGGCGGCGCCATGGCTACCGCGACGGATGAAGGCGGCATTCAGTTTCGTATTTTAAATTCATCTAAAGGCCATGCAGTGCGTGCAACGCGTGCACAAGCAGACCGTATTTTGTACAAAGCTGCGATTCGTCATAAGCTAGAAAACCAACCAAACTTATGGTTATTTCAACAGGCTGTGGATGACATTATTCTAGACGGCGCGCGCGCGGCAGGGGTAGTGACGCAAATCGGTTTGCGCTTTAACTCAAAAGCTGTGGTGCTTACCGCGGGTACGTTTTTGGGTGGGTTGATTCATGTGGGTATGCAAAATTACAGCGCAGGCCGTGCGGGCGATCCGCCTGCAATAAGTCTTGCAGCGCGTTTACGCGAGCTGAATTTGCCCGCAGGCCGTTTAAAAACGGGCACACCGCCACGCATTGATGGTCGTTCAATCAATTACAGCGTCATGCAAGAGCAGCCGGGCGATAAGCCAGTGCCAGTGTTTTCGTTTTTAGGCAATGTGGCGCAACACCCCGCGCAAGTATCATGCTGGATTACGCATACTAATGAGCGCACGCACGATATTATTAGAAGCGGCCTTGACCGCTCGCCCATGTACACCGGCGTGATTGAGGGCGTGGGGCCGCGCTATTGCCCGAGTGTGGAAGATAAAATCCACCGTTTTGCAGATAAAGAATCGCATCAGCTTTTCCTGGAGCCAGAAGGTCTAACCACGAATGAGATTTACCCAAATGGTATATCCACCAGCCTGCCGTTTGATATTCAGCTTGCTTTAGTGCGCTCAATCAATGGCCTGGAAGGCGCACATATACTGCGTTCTGGCTATGCCATTGAATACGATTACTACGACCCACGCGCGCTAAAATCTAGTTTAGAAACTAAAGCAATAAGCGGCTTGTTTTTTGCAGGTCAAATTAACGGCACAACTGGCTACGAAGAAGCTGCAGCGCAAGGCTTGCTGGCAGGTGCCAATGCAGCGCTTTACGTGCAAGAGAAAGAAAGTTGGTGCCCCGCGCGCGATGAGGCTTATTTGGGTGTATTGGTGGATGATTTAATCACCACCGGTGTTACTGAACCATACCGCATGTTTACTAGCCGCGCGGAGTATCGCTTGCAATTGCGCGAAGATAACGCAGATATGCGTTTAACCACCAAAGGTCGTGAATTGGGATTAGTGGACGATGTGCGTTGGGAAGCGTTTTGTCGAAAACAAGAAGCGGTAACGCGCGAGCAAGAGCGCTTGAAAAAAACCTTTGTGCAGCCCGGCCTAGATAATGTTTCACGTGAAACACAAGAGGCCGTTTTGAGCAAAGCGCTAGAACACGAATACAGCTTATTTGAATTGCTACGTCGTCCAGAAGTAACATACGAAGGCGTGTTGAGTTTGGGCGAGTTGGGCTTAGGTGAAGCTGACCCTGCCGTGCGCGAGCAAGTGGAAATTGCCGCCAAATACCAAGGGTACATTACGCGTCAGCAGGATGAAATCGCCAAACAAAAAGGCAGTGAAAGTATTAAGCTAGGGATAAACATTGATTATGCAGATGTGCATGGCTTAAGTATTGAGGCGCGTCAGAAGCTGACTGCGCACAAACCCGAAACCATTGGCCAAGCTGGCAGAATATCAGGCATTACGCCCGCGACCATTTCATTGCTGTTGGTTTACTTAAAGCGCAAACATAAAAAACAAGTTAATCAAACCGATATAATAGAAGCGGCATGACGCAAGCGGAATCGTTGGCTGCTGGCATCGCAGAAATGGGCTTGAGCGTACCTTTGGAGGCGCAGCAAAAACTGTTAAGTTATTTAAGTTTGCTACATAAATGGAACAAGGTGTATAACTTAACTGCGGTGCGCGACCCATTAGACATGGTGACTTTGCACTTGCTAGATAGTTTGAGTGTGTTGCCATATATAAGTACCACGCATGTAAAAGAGACGAAACGTTTGTTAGATGTAGGCAGTGGCGGCGGTTTGCCGGGCATTGTGTTAGCGATTTGTATGCCAGATTTGCAAGTGACTACGATTGATACTGTGCAAAAAAAAGCGATATTTATGCGTCAGATAAAAGGTGAGTTGGGTTTGGAAAATTTAACAGTAGTACATGCGCGAGTTGAAAACTTCCATCCAATAGAAAAGTTTGAAGTGATTATTTCTCGTGCTTTTTCAGAGATTGTTTTATTTATTAAAGTGACGCAACACTTAATTGAAAAAAATGGACGATGGCTCGCCATGAAGGGCACAGTACCACATCATGAGTTTGAACGTGCGGAGTTTGAGGCTTTGAGCATTAAACCTAACAATATTATCTCGCTAAAAGTGGCGGGTTTAGAGGCAGAGCGACATTTGGTAGTTTTAGAGAACAATTGATGAAAACATTAGCCATTACCAATCAAAAAGGCGGCGTAGGCAAAACCACTACATGTGTGAATTTGGCGGCGAGTTTGGCGGCCAATAATAAAAAAGTATTGTTGGTGGATTTGGATCCACAAGGCAATGCCAGCACGGGCAGTGGCGTAGATAAAGCACATCTTAAGCATAGCATTTATCATGTATTGATTGGCGAGAAAACACTTAAAGAAGTGATTATTGCCAGCGAAAAGGGCGGCTTTGATATCGCACCCGCTAATCGCGAGCTGGCGGGTGCCGAGGTCGAGCTGGTGAATGAGTTGGCGCGCGAAACGCGCTTAAAAGCAGCGATTGCGCAACTGGGCAATGTGTATGATTACGTATTGCTCGATTGCCCGCCTGCCCTCAATTTGGTCACAGTCAACGCGCTGACGGCGGCTGATACGGTGATGATTCCCATGCAATGTGAGTATTACGCGCTAGAAGGTTTGTCAGATTTGGTGAACACCATTAAAAAAGTGCGCGCGCATTTAAACCCAAAATTAGAGATTGAAGGTTTGCTTCGCACCATGTTTGATAATCGCAATATGCTTGCAAGCCAAGTATCGGCGCAGTTAGTCAACCACTTTGGTGATAAAGTTTATAGCACAGTAATCCCGCGTAATATCCGTTTGGCTGAAGCGCCGAGTTATGGCTTGCCAGTGTTGGTGTACGATAAATCCTCCAGAGGCGCAGTGGCTTATTTAGCTTTAGCCAAAGAAATTATTATTAAAAATCAATTAGTTAAGGGTGAAAGCAATGGCTAAATTAAAGGGTTTGGGGCGCGGATTAGACGCATTGTTGTCGAGCGATATAGAAGCTGCGAGAAGCACAGACGCGTTGCGCATATTAAATGTAGCACAATTGCAGCCTGGCAAATATCAACCGCGCACGCACATGGATGACGCCACCTTGCAAACGCTGGCCGAATCGATTAAAACCCAAGGCATTATGCAGCCGATTTTGGTGCGTGAAGTTTCGAGTGATAAATTTGAAATCATCGCTGGTGAGCGTCGCTGGCGTGCCGGTAAAATAGCGGGTTTAGAGCAAATACCTGTGCTTGTGCGTGATATTGCCGATGAATCTGCGCTAGCCATGGCCTTGATTGAGAATATTCAGCGCGAAAATTTAAACCCGCTAGAAGAAGCGCAAGGCATTAAACGCTTAATAGACGAATTTGCCATGACACACGAAAAAGCCGCAGAGGCGGTTGGGCGCTCACGCGTAGCGGTTTCTAACTTGTTGCGGCTTTTATCTCTATCGTCGCAGGTACAAGAAATGCTCATGCAAAATAAGCTGGATATGGGTCATGCGCGCGCGCTGGTGGGTTTGGATGCGGCGCAACAAATCATGTTTGCTAATAAAATTGTGCAGCAAAATTTATCGGTACGCGAAGTAGAAAAACTTGTAAAACTAGGGATGCTGCAAGCGCAAAATACAAAAAATAAGCTTGTAAAAACAAAGATAAATCACGATCTAAAACGGCTTCAAGAAACAGTTTCAGAACAAATCGGCATGCGCGTAAATATACAACATCAAGATAAAGGTAAGGGCAAGCTTATTATGCATTACCAAAATTTAGATGAGTTGGATCGTGTTTTTTCCCGTCTAGGCATTAAGTTAGATGCTTAAGTTTGACAATGGTGCTTGTTTGACAATTTAGCAAACCATTGGTATAGTCACGGGCTTTGTTGCACAACGATAAAAATCTAGGTTTAAATGCAATTCAGATAATAGCTTGGCAAGTTCTCGTGTTATCTGTGCTGGCATTTTTGCTTTACAACACAAATAAAACACACTGGTTACCTGCATTAGCGTGGGGTGGTATGTGCGGTATGTTGAATGTGCTGCTAACTAGTTGGCATGCATACAAAAAAATAAAACATGTTAATGCTAGCAGACAATTAAGAATCATGTACCGTTCTGTTTTAGAACGGTTTTTTATTGTAATAGGCTTGATTACTTTTGGTTTGATTAAGCTAGATTTAGCACCATTGCTTATTTTTTTAGGGTTTATTAGTTGTCAGTTGGTGTATGTAGTGGCAACGGTTTTAACAAAAGGCGTTTTGGCAAAAAGCTCTACGCACGATTAATTAAAGTAATATAAAAATGACTACAGAAACAATTACCTCATCAGAATATATTAAGCATCACCTGCAAAACCTTACCTGCAACATTAATGCGGGGCATGTGCAATGTGCGCACTCTGCAGAAGAAGCAAAAAAAATGGGTTTTTGGGCGCTGAATGTTGATACTTTTGTCATGTCATTTATCTTAGGGGCACTGTTTTTAATGCTGTTTCATGGGGTAGCTAAGCGTGCATCATCTGGTATTCCAGCAGGTATTCAAAATTTCGTAGAGTGGGTTGTAGATTTTATTGATGGCAGTGTTAGAGGTTCATTTTCAGGCAAAAACACTTTAGTAGCGCCATTGGCGTTGACTATTTTTGTTTGGATTTTCCTGATGAATTTCATGGATTTATTCCCAATCGATTTTTTACCAAAAGTTGCAGAATCATTCGGTTTCGGTCATTTTAAAGTAGTACCGTCTACAGACCCTAATGCTACATTTGGTATGTCATTCGTCGTTTTCTTTTTAGTTATTTATTACAGTCTTAAAAGCAAAGGTTTGGGCGGTTTCGCAGCCGAGCTTTCTATGATGCCGTTTCAAAGCAAAAATCCAATTATTCAAGCCTTGTTTGTACCCATTAATTTAATCTTAGAAGGCGTCAATCTTATCGCCAAACCAGTATCTCTGGCGTTACGGCTGTTTGGCAATATGTATGCAGGCGAAATGATTTTTATCTTAATAGCGATTATGGGTAGTACATGGGCTGGGTTTACAGTTGCCAATATCACACTTTTCGGGTCTCAAATTTTTCTATCTCTTGGCTGGGCAATTTTTCATATTTTAATTATTACTTTGCAAGCGTTTATTTTTATGACGCTGACCATTGTGTATTTAGATATGGCGCATCAAGAGCATCATTAATTTTTTAGTTGTAGTTTTTAGTTAGTTTTTTATAGGAGCTTAGGAAATCAAATGGAACATGCATTGTTATACATCGCAGGCGCAATTATGATGGGTTTAGGTGCTTTGGGCGCTGCAGTAGGTATTGGTATTTTGGGTGGTCGCTTTTTAGAAGGTGCTGCACGTCAACCTGAATTAATTCCTATGTTACGTACACAATTCTTTATCGTGATGGGTCTAGTTGACGCGGTACCGATGATTGCTGTTGGTTTGGCGATGTACATTCTGTTCGCGGTTGCGGGCTAATTTGTACATTAATTTTAAGAATAGGAAGGAATTTGCATGAACATTAATGCAACCCTTATTGCACAAGCAATTATGTTTGCGCTCTTCTTTTGGTTTTGCAAAAGCTTTGTGTGGACACCCATTATCAATGCGCTAGCAGCTCGCCAAAAGCAAATTGCGGACGGCTTAGCAGCAGCAGCAGATGGTAGAAACTCGTTAGAAGTTGCGGCTAAACAATCAGCAGAATCACTAAATCAGGCCAAACAAAAAGCTTCGGAAATTATTGCACAAGCCGAGAAACGCGCTAGTCAAATAGTTGATGAGGCTAAAGGCAGTGCAAAGGTTGAAGGTGAGCGTATCTTGGTGGGTGCTAAGGCTGAAATTGAGCAAGAAGTTAATCGCGCTAAAGAAAGTTTACGTAGCCAAGTATCAGCACTCGCGGTAGCAGGCGCAGAGAAAATTTTGCGTAAAGAGATTGATAGTAAAGCGCATAGCGAAATGCTTGCCAAGCTCGCAGCGGAGTTATAGATAATGGCTGAAATATCAACCATCGCACGCCCTTACGCTGTTGCTATCTACAAATTAGGTAAAGAGAAAAAAGCACTCGCTAAATGGTCTGAAATGTTGAGCTTTGCAACGGCAGTGTCACAAAATGCTGCGATGAAAGCTTATATAGCAGACCCTAAAGTAGCGAGTGGCGATTTACAGGCTTCTTTCCTGAAAGTGTGTGGCGACAAGCTAAGTGAGCATGGTCAAAATCTAATCAGAACCTTGGTCGAGTATGGTCGGCTTTCTATTTTGCCCGCTATTTCTGATGCTTTTGAAGAACTTAAAGCGCAAGACGAAGGTGTGCTTGAGGCACAAATTGTTGCGGCGGCTAAACCTAGTGCGACAGAGGTTAAAGATTTAGTGAAACGTTTAGAAGCTAAGTTTGGTAAGAAAATAGAAGCCAGTGTTTCGGTTGACCCAGAAATTATTGGCGGAATTAAAATTATTGTCGGCGATACCGTAATAGATGCCTCAGTTAAAGGCCAATTACAAAATTTAGCTTATACGCTAGCAGCATAAGTGTAGGCAGAGAAAACCCCAGGTAAAGAAAAAATTTAGGAGTCCATATGCAGTTATCAACATCAGAAATCAGTGAACTGATTAAAAGCAGATTAGAGAATTTTTCAACAAGCACTGAAGCGCGTACTCAAGGCACGGTAATTTCAGTGACAGACGGCATTGTGCGTATTCACGGTCTTTCCAACGTGATGGCGGGCGAGATGATTGAATTCCCAGGCAACACGTTCGGCTTAGCGCTTAACTTAGAGCGCGACTCAGTCGGCGCCGTGGTGTTGGGTGATTACGAGCACATTACTGAAGGCGACATTGTTAAATGTACCGGTCGTATTTTGGAAGTACCAGTTGGTCCAGAGTTGATTGGTCGTGTTGTAAACGCGCTAGGTCAACCGATTGACGGCAAAGGCCCAGTCAATGCAAAAATGACGGATAAGCTCGAAAAAGTGGCGCCAGGTGTGATTGCACGTAAATCTGTATCGCAACCCGTGCAAACCGGTTTGAAATCTGTGGACTCTATGGTACCAGTTGGTCGTGGTCAACGTGAACTGATTATTGGCGACCGTCAAACAGGTAAGACGGCTGTAGCCGTGGATGCGATAATTAATCAAAAAGGTCAAAACATGACCTGTGTTTATGTGGCGATTGGTCAAAAGGCTTCGACTATTGCTAACGTAGTACGCAAATTAGAAGAAAACGGCGCGATGGCATATACCATCGTGGTTGCGGCAGCCGCGTCTGATTCAGCAGCCTTACAGTTCTTAGCGCCATATGCTGGTTGCAGCATGGGCGAATACTTCCGCGATCGCGGCGAAGATGCATTGATTGTGTATGATGATCTGACCAAGCAAGCGATTGCTTACCGTCAAATTTCATTGTTGTTGCGCCGTCCACCAGGCCGTGAAGCCTACCCAGGCGATGTGTTCTACATTCACTCACGCTTGTTAGAGCGTGCCGCTCGTGTGAACGAAGATTACGTAGAAAAATTCACCAAAGGCAAAGTAAAAGGTAAAACGGGTTCATTAACAGCATTGCCAGTGATTGAAACTGCTGCTGGCGACGTTTCTGCCTTCGTTCCAACTAACGTGATTTCAATTACAGATGGTCAAATCTTCTTAGAAACAGATTTGTTCAATGCAGGTATTCGTCCAGCTATTAACGCGGGTATTTCAGTATCTCGCGTGGGTGGTGCAGCGCAAACTAAAGTGATTAAAAAACTAGGTGGCGGGGTGCGTTTAGCATTAGCGCAGTATCGTGAATTGGCGGCGTTTGCGCAGTTCGCTTCTGATTTGGATGAAGCAACTCGTAATCAATTGGACCGTGGTCGTATGTTTACCGAGTTGATGAAGCAAGCGCAATACGCCCCACTAAGCATTTCTAACATGGCGATTAGCTTGTTGGCTGCGAATAAAGGCTATTTTGATGATGTACCAACTAATAAAGTATTAGCGTTTGAAAGTGCTTTGCATGGTTTTATGGCTTCTAAGTATAAAAAACTCATGGATGGCATTGAAACTAGCAAAGACTTGAGCGGCGACAATGAAAAAGCGGTTGAAGCGGCTATTCAAGACTTCAAAGCAACTAACGCATATTAATAAGACTACTATCTAGGACTAAAAATGGCGGGTAGTAAAGAGATTAGAACCAAAATCAAGAGCGTAGAAAATACGCGCAAGATTACCAAGGCGATGGAAATGGTGGCAGCTTCTAAAATGCGTAAAGCGCAAGACAGAATGCGCGCTAGTCGTCCGTATGCTGAGAAAATTCGTAACGTTGCTGCGCATCTTTCATTTGCACAATCAGAATACAAACATGCGTTTTTAGTCAAACGCGATGCGGTAAAAAATGTCGGTTTGATCGTGATGAGCTCTGATAAAGGCTTGTGCGGTGGTTTAAATACCAATGTACTGCGTTTGTCGGTAAATCAGATGAAAACTTGGGAATCTGAAGGTAAAAAAATTGCCGTCAGCGCGATTGGCAATAAAGGTTTTAGCTTTATGACGCGTGTGGGTGCTGATGTTAAATCGCACATTACGGGTTTGGGCGATGTACCGCATTTAGAAAACCTGATTGGCGCTATCAAAGTGATGTTAGACGCTTATACAGCGGGTGAAATCGACCAACTGTATATTTGTTATACCAAGTTTATCAATACCATGAAGCAAGAGCCAATCATGCAACAATTGTTGCCATTGGGCGGTGAGCAACTTGGTAGCGCAAAGGGTCATTGGGATTATATCTATGAGCCTGAAGCCAAGCCAGTGATTGATGAATTGATGACGCGTTATGTCGAATCGCTTATATACAATGCGGTGGCGGAAAACATGGCTTCAGAGCAATCATCGCGTATGGTGGCGATGAAATCAGCGTCTGATAACGCGAAAAACGTGATTGGCGAATTGAAATTGGTTTATAACAAAGCGCGTCAAGCGGCGATTACGAAAGAGATTTCAGAAATCGTCGGCGGCGCGGCAGCAGTTTCTTAATAAAGAATTTAATTAAATCTGACTAAATATAGAAGTTAGGAATAAAGATGGCAAAAGCAAATGAAGTAAAAATTGGTAGAGTCGTGCAATGTATTGGCGCGGTGGTAGACGTGGAATTTCCACGTGATCAAATGCCAAAAGTGTTTGATGCATTGATTATTGATGACAAAACCTCTCAAGCAGAAGCAGGTTTGACTTTAGAGGTTCAACAGCAATTGGGTGACGGCATTGTGCGTACCATTGCCATGGGCTCATCCGATGGTCTTGCGCGCGGCACTGCATTTAAATCAACGGGCTCACAAATTACCGTGCCAGTAGGTATCGGCACGCTAGGCCGTATTATGGATGTGCTAGGTCGCCCAATTGATGACGTTGGCCCCATTGATTGTGACGAGCGTCGTTCAATTCACCAAAAAGCACCAAAATTTGAAGAGCTTTCTCCATCTGTTGATTTGCTAGAAACAGGCATCAAGGTGATTGACTTGGTTTGCCCATTCGCAAAGGGTGGTAAGGTTGGTCTGTTCGGTGGCGCGGGTGTAGGTAAAACCGTTAACATGTTGGAACTCATTAACAACATCGCTAAACAACACTCAGGTTTATCCGTGTTTGCAGGTGTGGGTGAACGTACTCGTGAAGGTAACGACTTCTATCATGAAATGGCAGAAGCTGGCGTTATCAAACTTGATAACATGAAAGAATCAAAAGTGGCGATGGTGTTCGGTCAAATGAACGAACCACCAGGCAACCGTTTACGCGTTGCGCTTTCAGGTTTGACCATGGCAGAAAAATTCCGTGACGAAGGCCGCGACGTGTTGTTCTTCGTCGATAATATTTATCGCTACACATTGGCTGGTACAGAGGTTTCTGCGTTGTTAGGCCGTATGCCTTCAGCTGTAGGTTACCAACCAACATTGGCCGATGAAATGGGCCGTTTGCAAGAGCGTATTACTTCTACTAAAACCGGTTCTATTACGTCTATTCAAGCGGTTTACGTGCCTGCGGATGACTTGACTGACCCATCACCAGCGACCACATTCCAACATTTGGATTCAACGGTTGTGTTGTCACGTGACATTGCATCTTTAGGTATTTATCCTGCGGTTGATCCACTCGATTCAACCTCACGTCAATTAGACCCATTGGTGGTTGGCGAAGAGCATTACAACGTGGCACGTAGCGTGCAACAAACGCTGCAACGCTATAAAGAACTTCGCGATATTATTGCGATTTTGGGTATGGATGAATTATCCCCAGAAGATAAATTAGCCGTAGGCCGTGCGCGTAAAATTCAACGTTTCTTGTCACAACCGTTCCACGTGGCTGAGGTATTTACTGGCTCGCCAGGCAAATACGTGCCATTAAAAGAAACCATCAAAGGCTTTAAAGCCATTGTAGCAGGTGAGTATGATCACTTGCCAGAGCAAGCGTTTTATATGGTGGGCGGTATTGAAGAAGCAGTAGAAAAAGCTAAGACTTTAAACTAAAGGCACGCTAAATTAATATGGCAAACACTATTCACATTGATGTAGTTAGCGCTGAGGCGAGCATATTCTCTGGCGAGGCCGAGTTTGTTGTCGCGCCTGCCAGTGCTGGTGAAGTGGGTATTTACCCAAATCACGCGCCGTTAATTACCACTATAAAACCTGGCGCTTTGCGTGTAAAAATTCCAGGTGAGGAAGAAGAACAAGTTATTTTCATCTCTGGCGGCATTTTAGAAGTACAGCCAAGCGTGATTACTGTGTTGGCTGATACAGCAATTCGCGGTCACGATTTAGACGAAGCGAAAGCAATCGCGGCGAAAGAGGCGGCTGAAGAAGCAATGAAAAACCGCACATCTGATATGGATTATGCAAAAGCTCAAGCCGAATTGGCTGAAGCGGTTGCGCAAATTCAAGCGATTCAACGTTTACGCAAAACCACACACTAATTTGTGACTTGTGCAAAAAGGCAGCTTAGGCTGCCTTTTTTGTTATACTTTGCACTATTAAGACTGACCCAATTTATGCGTAAATTAAACATCATCATTCTTGCTGCCGGTAAAGGCACGCGCATGTACTCCAACAAGCCCAAAGTGCTACATGAAATTGGTGGCAAACCCATATTGGCGCATGTAATTGCTTGTGCCAAAGCGTTAAATCCACAAAAAATTATTGCAGTGTATGGTCATGGTGGCGAGAGAGTGCGCGAAGCATTTGCACACGAGAACATTATGTGGGTAAATCAAGCCGAGCAACTTGGCACGGGTCACGCTGTACAACAAGCCGCACCGCATTTAGATGCTGACACCAACACCTTGATTTTATTGGGTGATGTGCCTTTGGTGAGTGCAGAAGCGTGCAAAAAATTAATCGATCAAGCCAACAATAAACTGGCCATTCAATCATTTAACAAAGTCGACCCAACGAGTTATGGGCGTATTGTACGCAATAACAATTTGGTGGTCGCGATTGTGGAACACAAAGATGCGACTGAAGCACAGCGTAAAATTACTGAGGTGAACACGGGCATCATGGCCATGCCTAATGCGTACCTAACAAAATGGTTATCGCAACTCACTAATAAAAATGCGCAGGGTGAATATTATTTAACTGATATTGTGGAGCTAGCCGTGAAAGATAAAGTTGAAGTGGTGGCTGAAATGACCACGGATGAATGGTCTGTGACGGGTATCAATTCCAAAGCGGATTTAGCGCAGATTGAGCGAGTGCACCAAGCGCGTATCGCAAATAAGTTGATGCAACAAGGTGTTACGCTGCGAGACCCAGTCCGCTTGGATGTCCGCGGAGATTTAACAGCGGGACGCGATGTTGAAATTGACGTAAATTGCGTGTTTGAGGGTGATGTGATTTTGGGCGATAACGTTACAATCGCCGCCAATTGCGTGATTAAAAATGCAACTATTCTAAATGGCACACAGATTCTGCCATTTACACATATTGATGACGCCAAAATTGGCGAAAATTGTCGTATTGGCCCTTACGCAAGATTAAGGCCTGGCACCGTTTTACAAAACGATACGCACATCGGCAATTTTGTTGAGCTTAAAA
>JANYGD010000175.1 GCA_025359405.1 Methylotenera sp.
GGCCAGCGTATTATTAAGCTCAATATCGGCAACCCCGGTGTGTTTGGTTTGGATGTGCCTGAAGAAATACAGTTGGATGTCATCCGCAATATGAGTAAAGCGGGCGTTTATACCGACTCTAAAGGTCTATTCGAGCCGCGCAAGGCTGTTATGCATTACACGCAAAGCAAGCACATTAAGGGCGTAACGGTAGATGACATTATCATCGGCAACGGTGTTTCTGAACTCATTGTGATGGCCATGCAAGCGCTGGTGAATAATGGCGACCAAGTGCTTATCCCAATGCCAGATTACCCGCTGTGGACGGCTGCTGTAACGCTGGCAGGCGGTACAGCGCGGCATTATATGTGTGACGAGGCTACTGGTTGGTTGCCCGATTTAAAAGATATTGAAGCTAAAATTACTGCCAATACACGCGGCATCATAGTGATTAATCCGAATAATCCAACGGGTGCGCTTTACCCAAATGAAACTTTAGAGGGCATTATCGACATTGCGCGACGCAATAATTTGGTGATTTTTGCTGATGAGATTTACGACAAAGTGTTGTATGACGAAGCTAAACATGTGGCCATGGCTTCTCTTGCAGATGACGTGCTTTTCGTCAGCTTTAATGGCCTATCAAAAAACTACCGCGCATGTGGTTATCGTGCAGGTTGGATGGTAATTTCGGGCGATAAAGACCATGCCGATGATTACATTGAAGGCTTGAATATGCTTGCCAGCATGCGCCTTTGCGCCAATGTTCCGGGGCAATTGGCGATTCAAACCGCGTTGGGTGGTTATCAGAGCATTGATGATTTGGTTGCGCCTGGTGGCAGGCTTTGCAAACAGCGCGATTTGGCTTACGACATGTTGACTGCAATCCCCGGTGTGACTTGCGTTAAGCCCAAAGCAGCCTTGTATTTGTTTCCAAAATTAGACCCAAAAATTTATCCAATTAAAGATGATCAACAATTCATTTTGGATTTGTTACTGGAAGAAAAAGTGTTGCTGGTGCAAGGCACGGGCTTTAACTGGAAGACGCCAGACCATTTCCGCGTGGTATTTTTACCCAATGTGGATGATTTAACTGAAGCGATGAAACGTATCGCCAGATTTTTAGAAAATTACAGAAAAAGGCATGGAGCAAAAGTTTGAAGCAACTTAATGTAGGTTTATTGGGCATCGGCACCGTCGGTGGCGGTACGTATACCGTTTTAACACGTAACGCTGCAGAAATCACGCGCCGCACGGGTGTGGCGATTAAGGTGGTACAGGTTGCAGATAAAAACGTTGAACTTGCAAAAAAAGTGACTGGCGGCAATGTTGACATCACTGATGATGCCTTTGCAACTGTGAGTAACCCCAATATAGACGTGGTGGTTGAGCTGATTGGCGGCTACACTTTAAGTAAACAATTAGTGCTAAAAGCCATCGAAAACGGCAAGCACGTAGTCACCGCAAACAAGGCACTGCTTGCCTTGCATGGCAACGAGATATTCACTGCTGCGCAAGCCAAAGGGGTTATCGTCGCATTTGAGGCAGCCGTCGCGGGCGGCATCCCCATTATTAAAGCGCTGCGCGAAGGCTTGGGCGCTAATAAAATTGAGTGGGTTGCGGGCATTATCAATGGCACGACCAATTTTATACTCACCGAAATGCGTGAAAAAGGCTTAGCTTTTGCCAATGTATTAGGCGAAGCGCAGCGCTTGGGCTATGCCGAGGCCGATCCAACTTTTGATGTAGAAGGTATAGACGCCGCACATAAACTCACCATTATGTCGGCAATTGCGTTTGGCATGCCGATGAAATTTGAGCAAGCCTACACCGAAGGTATCACTAAGTTACAGCAAACCGACATCAAATATGCCGAAGAATTAGGTTATCGCGTGAAATTGCTTGGCATTACTAAGCTCACTGATGCTGGTGTTGAGCTCAGAGTGCACCCAACGCTCATTTCAGAAAAGCGCCTCATCGCAAATGTGAATGGTGCGATGAACGCCGTAGTGGTGAAGGGTGATGCAGTGGGCCCAACGCTATATTACGGCGCAGGTGCAGGTGCAGAACCCACAGCCAGTGCAGTGGTGGCGGATTTAATGGATGTGGCACGCCTACAAAATGCCAGCGTTGGGCAGCGCGTACCGTATTTGGCGTTCCAGCCCAATAGTGTTGCAGATTTACCGATTTTACCGATTAGCGAAATCAATAGTGCATATTACCTGCGGTTACGTGCTAGCGATAAGCCTGGGGTACTGGCGGGTGTTACCAAAATCTTGGCTGACCGCAATATTTCGATTGATGCCATGCTACAAAAAGAGCCAGATGATAACGAAACTGAGGCCGACATTGTGATTTTAACGCACATTACGCAAGAGAAAAATATGGATGCAGGCATCGCGCAAATCGAGGCG
>JANYGD010000182.1 GCA_025359405.1 Methylotenera sp.
TTGTTGCTTCATAATTGAATTTTAAGCCAAAGCTGCCGTAACACCTAAAAATATATCCTATGAAAATGAACGAAAACAATGCAGGCCTTGAAGCAGAAAAATTAGCTGCAACTTTTTTGACTAATCACGGCCTTAAGCTAATTGTACAAAATTACCACTGCCGTTTTGGCGAAATTGATTTAATTATGAAGGACGCCAAAACCCTTGTATTTATTGAGGTTAGGCTAAGAAGTAATAGCAAGTTTGGCAGCGCGGCCGGTAGCATTACACCGCAAAAGCAACAGAAACTAATTTTAACCGCTCAACATTATTTGCAGCAAAACCCTGAAAAAAACGCGTGCCGATTTGATGTGTTGCTGATGGACAAAGTAGAATTGCAGGCAATTAATTGGCTAAAAAATGCGTTTGGAGCTTAAATCGTTTGTTACAACTTGCTACAATTAGCGAAATACAATTTGTGTATCATATTATCTTTGCAAGGCTACTTTAGCCTGCAAACCCGGTTTAACATCAGCACTTAAGGAGTGAAAATGACTTCAACCCCCATTAAAAACATCGCCAAGCTAGTATTAGCCATAGGCTTCACCGCTCAACTGAGTGCCTGCTTTCCACTGGTTGCAGGCGGCGCAGCCGCAGGTGGCGCAGTTGTGGCTGATAGGCGCACAGCAGGCTTTTATGTGGAAGACGAGAGTATAGAGTTAAAAGCGGTTAAATATGTGGAAACTAATTTAGGCGAATTCGCACATGTAAATATCACCAGTTACAACCGCAACGTGTTGCTAACGGGTGAAGTGCCAGACGATGCAGCCAAAGCAAAAACTGAAGCTTATGTAAAAAGCATTACAAGCGTGCGCTCGATTACCGATGAAATTGTGATTGGTCCTAAATCATCTCTTAGCTCGCGTAGCAACGATACCTATTTAACTTCTAAAATTAAAACAAAATTTGTGACTGAGAATAAATTTCCTGCAAACTACGTAAAAATCGTCACCGAAAACAGCGTGGTTTATTTACTTGGCCTTGTGAATAAAGCTGAGGCCGATGCTGCAGTGGAAATTGCAAGCAACACCGAAGGAGTAAGCAAAGTAGTAAAAGTATTTGAATATATAAATTAATAGAAATTTAGTGAAAATGACAAATAAAAAACCAGCAGGTAAAACTGTAGAAATTGTTATCGAAGGCCTTACACGTGAGGGCAAGCCTTTTCGCCCAAGTGATTGGGTAGATCGCATGTGTGGCAGTTTTGCCACGTTTGGCGAGAATCGTAAATTGCGTTATTCACCTTATTTAAGGCCGGAAATGATTAACGGCGTGCGCTGCTTGGCGGTAGATATGAAGCTGAAAGACACCAACCCAGAAGGCTTTGAGCAACTGATGCACTTTGTGGATGAAAACCAGCTTAGCGTACTTGACGAAGCAGGCAATAAAATTACCGCGCCAGCCTAAACTTTAAAAAAAATTAAGGCGCATTTTTATTTTGCTTTTTTACTTTTCGTGCGCCAAAATAGCCTCAAGATATTGCTTGGTAACTAGGCCGTGCTTGGTTTTGACCAGCTCGCCACGCGGGTTAAAGATATAACTAGTAGGCAGAACATCTGAAAAGCCAATTTGTTTCATCGTTTCATCATCACCAAGTACGATCGGGTATGAAATCAGCATATCGTTGACGTAGTCAGAGACTTCTTTAGCATTTTGGTAATCAAAAGCTGCGCCAATAATCATTAAATCTTTATTTTTTCGGCTGTCGTACAAAGCCACTAAATCGGGCACTTCTTCTAGACAAGGCGGACACCAAGTGGCCCAATAATTCACAATCACCCACTTGCCTTTATATTGAGATAGTGTATGCTTTTTGCCAGACATATCCTTCAGCACAAAATTACTAGCCGCATAAACAGCAGCATGCATACTAAGCAGAATTGCTAACAAAAATGATAATAAAAATGGTTTTTTAAGCAACATAAGTCTTTAAATATTAAAATAAATAAGCAAAAAAGTGACAAATTTAGAATTACGCACTAATATAGGGTATTCCAGTTGGAGCGTGTATGTCGATCAGCCTTAAGCTACCAAGTTTAGATGATAACCCAATTTTATTGGCAGAAACACGTGCCCATAAAATTAATGAGTTCATACAAAGGCTTCCATTTGGCGATCCTATTACCGCTGCGACCGATTTAATCGATGAGTTGCAGATTTTAAACAGTCAAAAAGTTGCATTCTCTAACCGGCTTAACGCACTTGATCTGTATCGGCCTACAGCCATTCAAATTTATCAAGATTTAATCCCACATTTTAGCAGTGCCAGCATGCCACTTTCAAAAAACCAGCAAGCTTTTGCTGATGCTGCCGTGCAACTGTGGCAAGAAATGGCATTCGGCTATAAATTTGCCTTGGTCGATTTACAAAACAAAATCTTAAACTTGAACAGCAAAGCCACGGCGCAAGTGGTGCAGCGGGCGATTCATGCACTTAAAGAAATTGCCTTGGTATACCATCTTGGTTACCGTTCGCCGCCAGCTAGTTTGTGGTCAGAATTACATCAACTATATTTCTGTGCACTACAACAATCGGCTGAAAAATTAGCAGTTGCCGATCAACTTGCTGTTAATAACCTAAGTTCTGTCAATTTGGTCTACACGCATATGTTATTAATGGCTTTGGCCGATCCGCAGCATCTTGCAAATGCAGATATATTAAAAACTGACACCTATTTATCAAACATTGCTGCAAAAGCGGAACTAAGGCCTTTAGGTTTGATTGACAACCCCGCAGGCGTATTTTTGGTAGAGCTAAATAGCGATAAAGCGCCTGTTCCATTTGCTAAGAATCAAGCTGTACCCGATGACGCTACTGATATCCTATTAATTACCGTTAATTTAGCCAGACAAATTCACCAGCACATTAAGTCTTTAAAAGAAGGCATCGTGCCGAATGATGGCTGTTTGCCTATAAATGCGCTTGAAAGCCATTATGAAGATTTACTGAGCCGCTTAATTAAAAATTTTGGTAAAGTACAACAACGTATATTTTCTAGAACTAAAAAAAGTGATGGCATTGAGTTGGGAATTGGGCTAATTGCGACGCATCACATCATCCATGAAATTGGCAATACTTTTACAAAACCTGCCAATGTAATCAAGCCCTCACGCTGGCAAGTGCTCAACGTAAGTGCTGGCGGTTATGCCTTGCGCAAATTTAGCTCATCCCAAGCATCGGCCTATATCGGCGATGTGGTGGCGATGAAGAACAGCAAAGCCTTATCGTGGGAAATTGCAGTATTACGTTGGGCGAATGTCAATTCACTGAATCAATTGGATGTTGGGCTAGAACTAATTTCGCCAAACGCGAGTGCTGTTAGCATAAAACTCGAGAATAGTGCGGCAGAAGGCGAAGCCTTGTTGCTGCCCGAACTTAGCGCTCTTAAGCAAGCAGCCAGTATTATTACCGCACGTGGCTTTTGCAAAGCAGGTGATACTTTAACACTCAATACTGATAGCAACTCTAAGCAAATATTGATCAATCAATTGGTAGAGCGCACTGCTCGATTTGAGCGCTTTCAATACAGCTTGATATAAAGTGAGCGATATTGTTATACTTACAACTAATACATGAGCAATTAATCCAAGCACTAAATTAAAGTTTAATTTCCGAATCTAAATTTTCAGCTGGCAAAATAAAAATAATAAAGCTATTGCATAACATCTGACAATTCATCATATTTCAAAATTGAGGTCACAATGAGCGAACATATTACCCATACTAGCGATGCTGCTTTTGAGAAAGAAGTATTGCAATCACAAATCCCTGTTTTAGTTGATTACTGGGCAGAGTGGTGCGGGCCGTGCAAAATGATTGCGCCAATTTTAGATGACATCTCTAAAGAGTATGTCGGCCGCTTAAAAGTCGCTAAGCTCAACATTGATGACAACCAACAAACACCGCCTAAATATGGCATTCGTGGCATTCCAACTTTGATGCTATTTAAAAATGGCAACGTAGAAGCCACTAAAGTAGGCGCTTTATCTAAATCTCAACTAACGGCATTTATTGATAGTAATATTTAACTTTTTGCTAAACTGGCTTCTAAACTTGGGAGCCAGTTTCTTTAAACCTTTATTTTTCTGTTGTAGTTCCCTTATTTAGCACCCTTCTAGCGAGTTCTCACATGCATCTATCCGACCTTAAACTTCTTCCAGTGACCGAATTGGTAGAAATGGCTATTACCGACGAAATTGAAAATGCTAGCCGCATGCGCAAGCAAGATTTAATTTTTGCTATTTTAAAAAATAAAGCCAAAAAAGGTGACAGTATTTTTGGGGATGGCACACTAGAAGTGCTGCAAGATGGCTTTGGGTTTTTACGCTCACCAGATACCTCATACTTGGCGGGCCCTGATGATATTTATGTATCGCCCTCACAAATTCGACGTTTTAATTTACATACTGGCGATTCAATTCAAGGCGAAATTCGCATCCCTAAAGATGGTGAACGTTATTTTGCTTTGGTTAAAGTAGAAATGGTGAATGGCGAGGCGCCAGAAAACACCAAACATAAAATTTTATTCGAAAACTTAACGCCGCTCTTTCCAACGGTTCCTCTCACACTAGAGCGTGATATTCGCGGTGAAGAAAACATTACCAGCCGCGTCATTGATATGATTGCGCCAATTGGTCGCGGCCAACGCGGACTCTTGGTTGCCAGCCCCAAAAGCGGTAAGACGGTGATGATGCAAAACATCGCACATGCCATTACTGCAAACCATCCTGATGTGATTTTAATTGTCTTGCTGATTGATGAACGCCCAGAAGAAGTGACTGAAATGACACGTTCGGTTAAAGGCGAAGTAGTGGCCTCGACTTTCGATGAACCCGCAACCCGTCACGTGCAAGTGGCCGAAATGGTGCTAGAAAAGGCTAAGCGCTTAGTTGAACATAAGAAAGATGTCGTGATTTTATTGGATTCCATCACCCGCTTAGCGCGCGCTTACAACACGGTGATTCCATCCTCAGGCAAAGTGCTCACTGGTGGCGTGGATGCTAATGCACTACAAAAACCGAAAAGATTCTTTGGTGCAGCGCGCAATATTGAAGAAGGCGGCTCGCTCACCATCATTGCTACAGCCCTTGTGGATACTGGCTCGCGCATGGATGACGTGATTTACGAGGAGTTTAAAGGTACTGGCAATATGGAGATTCATCTGGATCGCCGCATGGCCGAGAAACGCCTGTACCCAGCCATTAATGTGAACAAATCTGGCACGCGTAAAGAAGAATTGTTAATCGAAAAAGATGTGCTGCAAAAAATATGGGTGCTACGCAAATTGCTTTACCCAATGGACGATTTAGAAGCGATGGAATTTTTGCTAGATAAAATTAAAGCTACCAAAAACAATGCTGACTTTTTTGACAGCATGCGCCGCGGCTAGGTAAAACCTGACCGCAGATTTACGAGCCTAATGAAAAGCTAGCTCTTTCGCAAGATATTTTTGCTCGAGCGATACTCTATTTTGAGACTTAGCCGCAACTGAAATATTGCAAATTAATTCCTCTAGCGCCGCTTTGTAGCCACGTTCAAACATCCAATATTGGCATTCTTCCAAGCCAACTAACTTAGAGGTATCCAGCTCTTCGCATAGCTCATTGAAAGCTTGCAAACATACATTTCCATCTGTAAATTTCATTTTAATTCCTTTTCTTATCTTTTTTTATTGTTGTTAAATGTCTTACAAGCCAGTTTCAGCACTTATCGTGCCAACTTTAATTACATGCTACATACGCACTAATTCGCCTTTCAATCTGCTTAAAGAGTGCCGATACTCAGTTGATTATTGCTATATTCAGCGTTTTAATTCATAATGCTCGCCTTACTGCAACTGCTTACCATAGAAAGAAAAGCATGAAAGCTGAAATTCATCCAAATTACCCAGAAATCAACGTTACCTGTAGCTGTGGTAACAAGTTCAAAACGCGCTCTACACATGGCCGCGACATGAGTATTGAGGTATGTTCTCAATGCCACCCGTTTTATACGGGCAAACAAAAAATATTAGACACAGCTGGTCGTGTTGAGAAATTTAAACAAAAATACGGCATGTAAGATTTGACTATCACTGTCGAAATTTTGACAAAAAAGGCAGCCACGCTGCCTTTTTTTATTTTCTAAGTATTTAATAATTAAAGTTTGCACAATGCTAAACTTGTATTTAATGAATAGTTATTGAAAAATGCGTTTCGATCTCGACCACGATTGGCAAGGCAACATGTCTACTCCCCGCGCAAAAGTGGGCGAGCGTGCCAAAACACATCTGTTGCTTATCCTATGCACAGTTTGGTTATGCGTGGGTTTAATTGGTCACGCCCCTTGGAAGCCATTTGAGTCACATACCATCAGCACCATTAAAACCATACTCGACACTGGCAATTTACTTGCGCCAAACTCTGCCAGCAACAGTGAATTCATCAATCCGCCATTGTATTATTTAAGCGCCGCTGCTGTTGGCAAAGTGCTTAGCCCAATATTGCCTTTGCACGATGCCGCACGCATTGCAACAGGCTTATGGATGGTGATTACATTGCTGATGGTCGGCATGACAGGGCGCGAGCTATGGGGCAAAGGTTTCGGGCGACAAACCACTTTTGTGTTCATTGGATCACTTGGATTGGTATTAAGTGCACACACGCTAATGCCTGCTGTAGCTTCATTAACAGGCATCTCCACCGCCTTTTATGCACTAAGTCTAGCCAAAAGACGGCCTTACAGAGCAAGCTTATTACTCGGCCTAGGCATGGGCGTGAGCTTTTTATCTACTGGGTTGCAGCCATTGGCGATTATTTTAGCCACTTGCGCCGCATTGCCATGTTTATTTAGCGCCTGGCGCAGCAAAAGTTTTGCTAGCGTTATCGGCTTATCGCTTGTAATAGCTAGTCCTTTTTTATTGGCTTGGCCAATTTTATGTCACTACTTTTATCCTGCTACATTTAATCATTGGTGGGCGTTGTCGTTTGATCAATTCAAACACAGCAACCATTTATACTCTTTAAGAACCTTGTTATGGTACGGATGGCCCGCACTGCCATTGGCCATTTGGGGTTTATGGCGCTTCCGTAGCCAATTATCTAGCAAACCAAGATTTCAACTTATTATTACTTTTTTTGTTGTAGCTTGGATTTTAATTGGTTTAGGTTATGAAAACGAAGTGTTTGCGTTGCCACTGCTAGTGCCGCTAACAGCCATGGCTGGTGGCATTATCGAAACCCTTAAACGTGGCACAGCTAGTGCATTAAACTGGTTTGGGCTCATTTTATTTGGTCTGATGAGCGGCCTTATTTGGTTGGGCTGGTTGGCGATGCTCACCGGCAGCCCAGCCAAAATCAAAACGCGTATGGTGTTTTTATCTGGCTTGCAAAAGCTTGATTTCAGCATGATAGCGTTTGTTTTAGCCGTTGCAGTTAGCTTAATTTGGCTACTTGCAATCTTACGCTCACAGCACTCTAACCGCTCTGGCGCAACCAACTGGGCCATTGGTATGACTTGCGTGTGGACGCTACTGATGACGCTTTGGTTGCCGATGATTGATTCAGCGCGTAGTTATGTCAATGTATTTAGCAGTTTAAAGCAAGCGCTACCCACAAAATTTGCCTGCGTCGCTAGTAATCACGTCGGCAAAGCCCAACGTGATTTGTTGCATTATTACACAGATGTCAAAGCACAATCCGTCGAGACAGAGGGTATACTTAATTGCGATTTATATTTGATTCAAGACGAACGTGGCCGCGATAAAGTAGACCCAGGACACGACTGGAAACTGATTTGGAGCGGCAAACGTGTCACTGAACGCCGTGAAAGCTTTAGATTATTTCAGCGCGTAAAATAAGTAGCTAGGTATTTAAGATAACAAAGTATTTTTAGCTGTTAATAAAACCATGGGCACGTATTGCTTGCGCTTTCATCAAGCAATATACCTGGCTACCGACCTTAATGTCTAAGGATTGCAGCGCTTTTGCGGTAACTTCAGCAACGATTAAGCACTCATCCATATTCACCGTTACTAATATGCGGTAGCCAATTTGCTTTATCTCTGTGACAACCCCTTGTAACTGGTTTTGAATGGTGACATTTTCAAGCCGAGATAGCGCGAGCGCAACATTTGAGGCGGCTATCGATATTGTCACTGGCGCGCCACAACCCGCAGTGATTAAAGGCATTACAAGGCTTTGTTTACCTTGCGTTAGCTCGGTGTAGCCATAGGTAAATTCGTGTTTAGAGACAACCGCACGAATGACATTTTCTAGCCCCAAGGAGTACGCCATATTCTGCACGTTATCTTGGTGAATAATGTCATGAAAATTGCCATTCGCTAATAATTGTCCATGCTCTAAGATAATGATTTGTGAAGTTAAATATAAAATCTCATCAATAGCATGGCTT
>JANYGD010000185.1 GCA_025359405.1 Methylotenera sp.
ATTCTGCGCCTGTTTTGTCTAATTTTACATCTAAAAATACAGGATCATAGCCAAAACCGCCATTGCCACGTGGCGCAGTTAGTATCTCGCCCGTCCAAATGCCTTCTGCAATCAAGGGTTGCGGGTCGTCATGGCAGCGCACCAGCACAACTGCACAGTAGTAATAAGCGGCGCGATTAGTGTGTTGGACAAGTGCTTTTAATAAAGTTTGATTATTTTTTTCGTCATTTTTTTCCTCGCCACCAAAATAGGCAGAGTGCACGCCTGGCTTGCCTCCTAGGGCATCGACACAAATGCCAGAATCATCTGCCAACGCAGGTAAGCCGCTTTGTTTGCTGGCGTGACGTGCTTTGGCTAAAGCATTCTCAATAAAAGTGCAGTACGGCTCTTCAGCTTCGCTGATGTTGAAATGCGATTGTGGCAAAACTTTGATATTAAGCGGTGCTAAAAGCTGTTGGATTTCACGCAATTTCCCCGCATTACCACTGGCAATGACAAGCTTTTTTATCATTTATTTGCTCAAAGCTACTTGCTGTTTTTTAAGCAATTCTGCAATGCCAGCTTGCGCCAAATCTAGCATGGCGTTCATGGCGGCCTTGTCAAACGGCTCGCCTTCCGCCGTGCCTTGAATCTCCACAAAACCTCCGTCAGTTGTCACTACCACGTTCATATCGGTATCACAATCTGAGTCTTCAATATAGTCTAAATCAAGCACTGGCACACCTTTATATACGCCAACCGAAATAGCCGCCACCGCCTGTTTGAGGGGATTTTCAGTAATCAAATTTTTAGCTAATAGGGTAGAAATTGCATCATGCAGCGCTACATAAGCGCCAGTAATACTGGCGGTGCGGGTGCCTCCATCAGCTTGAATCACGTCGCAATCGAGGTGAATGCTGCGTTCACCTAATTTATTCAAATCAATAATCGCTCTAAGACTTCTGCCGATTAAACGTTGAATTTCTTGCGTGCGGCCAGATTGCTTACCCTTGGCGGCTTCTCTATCCATGCGGCTACCAGTGCTACGCGGCAACATGCCATATTCCGCTGTTACCCAGCCCTGGCCTTTGCCTTTTAAAAAGCCAGGTACTTTTTCTTCTACGCTGGCGGTACAAAGCACATGCGTGTCGCCAAATTTAATCAGCACCGAGCCTTCGGCATGTTTGGTGTAATGGCGGATTATTTCAATGTCGCGTAGCTGATCGTTAGCGCGTTGGCTTGGGCGAAAATCGGGGCGATGAGTAGACATAAAAATGGCTTTGCATAAAAAAGCCAATTATAAGCGATGCTTAAAGAGCGGTGGTTTTAAAAAGGAATATTTTTTAAATTTTGGGCTTTTGATGCGTTTTATTTAAAGCATTTTGAATCTCAGAAATGGTATTTTCAATGTCATCATCCGAAAGTTCAAGCGGGTCAGCGCCTTCCATATTTTGCTGCGTGACAGGGTTCATAATGGTGGTGGTTTCGCCCAGTGGCATAAGTTGTGTAGAAACCGCTGTTTGACTAGATAATCGATCGCCCCACTGCAAGCCAATCGCGCTCATGTTATCGCCTTTATCATCGCTAGCAAATTCGGCGCTATCCATCAATTCGGTAGTTGCGTCGACAATGGTCATATTATGCTGAATGATGTCTTTGATTTGTTGGTCGCTAATGACACCCCACACGCCATCGCTACATAACAATATGGTATCGCCCTCAAGTAGTTCATGCCTATCAGATAAATCAATTTGCGGCGGTGTTTCGCCACCTACACAATTATAAATTTTATTTTTGTAAGGATGTGTTGCCATTTCTTCTTTGGTAATCATGCCTTTTTTGTACAATGACTGCACGATGGAATGATCCTCGGTACGAAACAGCAAATGCCCATTGCGGAAATGATACAAACGTGAATCGCCAACATGCGCACAATACAAATAGCCGCGCTGGATGATGGCTGCAACAATGGTGGTGCGGGGCGATTCGATATACTCTTCAGCTTGCGTCACGTTTTCAATCATATCGTGCACTTGCTGAATATTTTCGATTAAAAATTTTGCGGGGCTACTCAATGTAGGCACGGCTAAACGTTGGAACGCATCGGTTAATGTTTTAACCGCTAATTGTGCGGCAATTTCGCCATTGCGATGACCGCCCATGCCGTCGGCCAGCACCAGCAATAAGGCATCTTTGCTGTAAGAATAAGCCAACCTATCTTGATTATATTGTCTGGGACCTTGGCGACTATTTTGAAAAATAGTAAATTTCATTTTGCGTTATAGGGGCTTATTAAGCACATGTTTAATTTTATGTACCAAACTTGGCTTTTTGATGGCCAAAGGCGGCACGTTTTCGAGCAAAGTTTTTTGCAACGAAAACACGCTTTGCGGCCTATCTAGATAATCTAATTTTAAACAATTATCAATAATTTGCAGCAGTTCTTCGGTATATATGCCTTTGCCTACTTTAACGGCGGGCGCCAAAAAATCTTCTTTTATACGCAGATTCGCCGCAATCGGCGCAGAGCGCACCAAGCAAGAATACATGCTTGCACCTATGCTATAAATGTCGCTCCAAGGCCCTAATTGCTTGCGCTCAAAATACTGTTCGGGTGGCGCAAAACCGGGCGTGTAGCTGGGCGATAATTTAGATTGTACTTGGGTGAGCGTTTGCCTGGCCGAGCCGAAATCCAGCAATACGGGCGAACCATCTAGCCGAATATAAATGTTGGCAGGTTTAATATCTAAATGTAGCAATTTTTGCGTGTGCACCTCGCGCAAGCCGTTTAAAAGCTCACTAAACACGCGGCGCACAAATTTCTCACTTACGGGCTCAGGTTGCGAAAGTATGTAATCTTGCAACGATTTACCGCGCTCGTACTGCATCACCATGTAAACAGTGTTGTTTTCTCTAAAAAAATTAATCACGCGCACGATATTTTTGTGGTCAATTTTAGCCAGTGCCAAGCCTTCTTCAAAGAAGCATTTAAGGCCATGCTTAAAGGTGGCCGCGTCGTCATCAGAATCTAATAGCACCGTAGCGCCTTCTTCACGTAGCGCTAAGCCTGTAGGCATATATTCTTTAATGGCAACAATGTTTTTGTTTAAATCTTGGGCAAGATACACAAAACTAAAGCCGCCAGTACTCAAGACTTTGGTAATAATGTAGTCTTGCAGTATATAGCCGATGGGCAAAGGTTGATTTTTACTGGTAGCCATTAATAAATATTAGTCGATAATGTAAGTAATTTAGGATATTCTCGCATAAAATCATAGGTATTTGATACAATTATCATAAATTACTTTAAGAGTAAGTCAAATGATATTAAGCATGACAGGTTATGCGTCGCAAGAATACAACACTTCAAACGGTGTTTTATTGGTTGAATTGCGTTCGGTGAATCATCGTTATCTTGAGTTGCAACTAAAATTGGATGAAAATTTACGCGTTTTTGAAGCGACTGTGCGCGAGCAAATTCAAGCCAAATTGGGGCGCGGCAAGGTCGATTGTCGTTTAAGTTTGCTACGTAATATCGTCTCAGATAGCGTGTCGCAGCTTAATCACACGGTTTTGCAACAAATTGCCGAAAGCGCAAAAACTGCTGCGCAATACTTTCCACATACACAGCCTGTGAACATGTTAGAAATTCTACAAATGCCCGGTGTGATGACGACTGAAGCGTTTGATACAGACGCGCTAGAAGCTGATTTAAAAACGATATTGAATAGCGTGTTGCAAGATTTAATTGCGGCCAAAGCGCGCGAAGGTGCCAAGCTAAAAGCTATTATTTTGGCGCGTCTGCAAGAGATTGAGCTTTTAGTTGCCAAAGTAAAACCGATGATGCCAGCGTTAATTAAACAATATCAAGAAAAGCTGACTGCAAAATTAAACGAAGCTAATAACAGCAATGATGACGAGCGTGTGCGCCAAGAGATTGTGTTGTTTGCGCAACGTATTGATGTGGATGAAGAACTTTCGCGCTTAAGCACGCATATTGATGAAGTAAAGCGTATTTTGAATGGGACAGGTGCAGTTGGTAAACGCTTGGATTTCTTAATGCAAGAAATGAATCGCGAGGCCAATACCTTGGGCTCGAAATCGGTTGCGATTGAAACTAGTCAGATTTCAATGGAGCTTAAAGTGCTCATCGAGCAAATGCGGGAGCAGATTCAAAATATTGAATAGCCATTCAATTTGATTGCTAGTTTTTGGTGCATAAACATAGCACGCTCTAGGCATTAGGTAGTAATAATGCACCAATATCGTGCAAAATATTAAAATCCTAAAATATTAATATATTAACCTTTTGATTTATAACAATAAATAAATTGGTATGTGCCTTGCTTAAGTTTTTATTAAATAAATAGAGACTTAAAGTTATGCAAAAATCAGCCCCCCAGTTTTTTGATGAAATGCAGTTGGATGATTCAGCGGTCCGCGATATTTATTCTGCTTATAACAGTTGGTTACAAAATGTACCTCATCAGCAGCTAGCTACTAAGCGTGCTGAGGCAGAGGTGTTGTTTCGGCGCGTGGGTATTACCTTTAACGTATATGGTGAGGAAGATGGTGCCGAGCGCCTGATTCCATTCGATGTTATTCCGCGTTTACTTTCAGCTAAAGAATGGGCACAGTTGTCGGCAGGCGCAATTCAACGTGTGCGTGCGCTCAATATGTTCTTGCATGATATTTATCACAAGCAAGAAATCATTAAAGCGGGCATTGTGCCTGCCAGTATTTTAGCTAACTCGCAATATAGGCCTGAGATGTTTGGTGTTGATGTGCCAAATCAAATTTATGCGCATATTGCGGGCATTGATTTAGTGCGCACTAGCGAATCACAATTTTATGTATTAGAGGATAATTTACGTACGCCATCAGGCGTGTCTTATATGCTGGAAGACCGTAAAATGATGATGCGACTTTTCCCCGAGTTATTTCGTCGGTATTCCATTGCACCAGTAGAGCATTATCCGCAGGTACTGTTGAACAATCTTCGTGCGGTAGCACAATCTGGGGTGCAAGATCCTACGGTGGTTTTACTATCACCAGGCGCATATAACAGTGCTTACTTTGAACATGCCTTTATTGCGCAGCAAATGGGTATTGAGCTAGTAGAAGGCCAGGATTTATTTGTGCGCAACAACGCAGTCTACATGCGCACCACACAAGGCCCACAGCGTGTTGATGTTATTTATAGGCGTATTGATGACGACTATTTAGATCCGCTGGTATTCAATGCAAATTCAATGTTGGGTGTGCCAGGGTTGCTTTCAGTTTATAGAAATGGTGGAGTGACTTTAGCAAATGCGGTTGGTACGGGCGTGGCTGATGATAAAGCGACTTATATCTATGTGCCGGCGATGATTAAATTTTATTTGGGTGAAGAACCGCTTTTAGAAAATGTACCAACATTTGAATTAAGCAAACAAGATGATTTGCAATATGTGTTGGCTCATTTGAATGAGTTAGTTGTAAAGGAAGTACAAGGTTCAGGCGGTTACGGCATGCTTGTAGGACCAGCAGCAAGCAAAAAGGAAATTGAAGAGTTTCGTATTCGTATTTTGTCCAGACCTTCCAGCTACATAGCACAGCCTACTCTAGCTCTATCAACCTGCCCAACTTTGGTAGAAAAGGGTATCGCACCGCGTCATGTAGATTTGAGACCATTTGTACTTTCAGGTAAAACCGTGACTCTTGTACCCGGCGCGTTGTGTCGTGTCGCCTTAAAAGAAGGTTCGTTAGTCGTCAACTCATCGCAAGGCGGTGGCACTAAAGATACATGGGTGCTGGAAGGCGAGCTAGAAAACCTGACGCAACAAGTAACTGAGATAAAAAAAACTAGAGCAAAAAATACAACAGTAGAAGAGCAGGTATGTTAAGTCGGACTGCTGATCATCTTTATTGGATGGCACGGTCCATCGAGCGCGCGGAGAACATGGCACGAGTGCTTGATGTTACTTATAACATGTCGCTAGTACCAAATGCTGCCGAAAGCGAAGCTGGGTTATGGCTACCTGCCTTAGAAATTTCTGGCAATGTGGAAGCTTATGAGCGTGACTACGAAGAGTATTCGGCAACAGATGTGATTCATTATCTAGCAATGGATATGAATAATCCATCCAGTATATACAGCGCCCTACGAAGTGCTCGCGAAAATGCACGTGCGGTGCGCGTTGCAATGACCTCTGAAACTTGGGAAAACATCAATACGTTATGGCTAGAATTTGGTCAATTTACTGGACAGGATTTCACAAAAAGTGGTTTGCGCGAATTTTGCGATTGGGTGAAAGCACGTTCTCATTTATTTAGAGGTGTGTGTTTTGGCACCATGTTGCGTGATGACGCTTTTAGTTTTGTCCGATTGGGCACGTTTATCGAACGTGCTGATAATACTGCACGCTTGTTGGATGTGAAATATCATTTGCTGTTACCCTCGCAAGAAGAAGTTGGAGGTGCGGTAGATTATTATGAGTGGAGCGCGGTATTACATTCGGTTTCTGCTTTTCACGCGTATCAAAAAATATTTAGTGATACGATAGTGCCTTGGCGAGTAGCAGAACTGCTGGTGTTGCGCTGTGATATGCCACGTTCTTTACATGCCTGTTTTGATGAGATTACACCAATTTTAGAGCAACTTTCTGGCGTCCGCTCGAGTGAATCTAGAAGGTTGGCTGGCGAGCTACACGCTAAATTGCACTATGGCCAAATGAATGATATTTTTCAAAATGGCTTACATGAGTTTTTAAGTGTTTTTATCGAATCTAATAACTTGCTAGGCTCAGAAATCCAGCGTACGTTTTTGAACGCAGCAGTGAATTAATATGTTACTAAGTATTGAGCACCATACCCGCTACATCTACAGCGAGCCAGTAAATTATACCATTCAACAACTGAGGTTAACGCCTCACAATGGCTTTGGCCAGCACGTAAAACGTTGGGACATTAAAGTAAATGGGAATCTACACGCAGTTGAAGATTCTTATGGGAATACTACTCATACTATGGTAGTAGATACGCCTCATTCAGAAATCATCATCATTGCGTTTGGTGAAGTAGAAACAGGTATAGCAACTAACACACCAAAGCAGAGCATGACGCAAAAAAATGCTTTGCCATTATCGATTTATTTACGTGATACTCCACTAACTGATAGCGATGGTGCAGTACGTGCGTTTGCCAAGCAGTATCAGACATCATCAACCTTGCAAAATATGGCATTGGAAGACATGATGCATGCGCTGCTTGCTCGTGTGAGTTATATAAAAGGAGTGACTGAGGTGACGACTTCAGCCATTGAAGCATTTCAACTTGGCCAAGGAGTTTGCCAAGATCATGCACATATATTCATTGCCTGCTGTCGTAGTATTGGATTGCCAGCGCGCTATGTAAGTGGTTACTTATTTACCGAAGATGGTAGTTTGATGCAAACTCATGCTTGGGCAGATGTTTGGTTGCAAGACGAAGGCTGGCAAAGTTTTGATGTCTCTAACGGTTGTAGAACTTATGCGGTCCATGTTAGGTTAGCTACAGGCTTAGATTATCGTAGCGCAAGCCCTGTAACAGGGATGCGCTCTGGCGGCGGAGTAGAAGGAATGGCGACTAGTGTGGTGGTTAATCAAGCAGGGGTGCCGATAGACCAACAGCATCGCATCAATCAAACGGAACTCATTAAACAGGCCGAATTACTTAAACAAGCACATCAAGCGCAACAATAACCATGTCGTTTAACTCATTAAAATTTGATCGCCATGGCGATAAAGAAAACTCAACTTTTTTCGAGGAAAACCTCCTTCGTTTGTTAGAAGAGCGAGATAGGCTAGGCTTAACTTCGATGATTCACGAAATAGATGCGCTGATGATTACGGTTGACCCAGAACATTCGATTGAATATGTTGCTGAGCTTGCATTAATGACACCGTATCACTACTTGGTGACATTAGAGACAGAAAAGCACTGGACGCACGTATTACGTATAGATTTAAATTCACCCGATATTTTGCTGCGCGAGGTAAAAGATCCCAACTTAAGAGGTATTTTTAGAAGTTTGAATGAAATTTACCCAGTAGGCGCAAAAAAGCCTAATAGCCGGTATATGGGTGAGATTATTCGTGTAAGTGATTTACATAGCGTAGTTCAAATGCAGCAGCAACGCGAATTTAGGTTTTTTAATCAAGATGAGGTGCGCAAACTGGAGCTACCTGGCAATATCGCGGTCAGCAAACCTTCGCCCTACACGCATAATATTGTGGCTTATTTAGAGCGCCAACCAGATGAGCCAAGAGTGTATGCCTTAGGCGTCAGTGTTATTCGACCAGATGTACAAGCCGCTTATTATGATGCAAAAACATTACAAAGCAAGCTGGGGATTAATGATTTATTGCTGCCATTAGATCATCTCGCTACTCGCGTTTATAGTCAAAATCGTGAAGTGGCGATTTTGGAATATCTTTCTTGGTCAAGTTACTATTTTTGGGGCGCATACAATATTAAAGACCAAAATTCATCGACCAATGTGACTAAAAGCGCACATCCGATTCCTGAATCAAAAAGTCCGGCTAAAGTTTTTACAGCGAATAATACGCCCTATTTTATTAACCATTTAGAGCGCCTACCATCGCCAACTGAGACTTTTGTGCGAAACTATGGCCCGCGATTACACCACATGGCAATCTCGGTAAAAGATGGTGAGCTGGGTGGTAAAGAACATATCGATGTAGTGGTAGAAGCCATTGCAAAAAATGGCAAAGGATTTTTGCTAGATGTGATTGGCTCTAAAGAACAGGGGTTAAAACAAATATTCTCTAACGCTTCAGAGCATTCCTCACTCATTATTGAATACGTGCAACGCTACGGTAGTTTTGATGGATTTTTTACGAAAGAAAATGTTGCCAAATTAACTGAGGCCGCAGGATTCATGTAATTTTTGTAATACATTTTTTTAAAATTTCACTAAATCCATAAGTAAATGCTTTAGTTTTTTCTGTAAGCAATTATTCAAAATGGTATGATTTAGGACATATTTATTTTTGAACAAATCATATGACTTATTGTGTAGGTTTGCTACTAGAACAAGGCTTAGTATTCGCTTCAGATACCCGTACCAATGCAGGGGTTGATCAGGTCGCTATTTCTCCTAAGATGCATGTTTTTGAAGTGGAAAATGAGCGCGTAATTGTATTGCTTACAGCAGGTAACCTTGCGATTACACAATCGGTAGTCAATCACTTGAGAGCCGCTATAGAAAACAGCAAGGCTGATAGCAAGCACTTACATAATGTGACTAGTTTGTTCGAGGCGGTGGGTTTGGTAGGTGCTGAGCTGCGCGCAGTTTTTGAGCGTGATGGAGAGCATTTTAAAAATCACGACATTGATTTTAATGCCAGTATTTTGGTGGGTGGCCAAATTAAAGGTGAAATTCCCAGGTTATTTAATGTGTATGCCGCGGGTAATTTTATAGAAACTTGTATAGAAACCCCTTATTTTCAAATTGGTGAAATCAAGTATGGTAAGCCTATTATCGATCGTGTGATAAAACATAATACGGAAATTATGGATGCAGTGAAATGTCTGTTGATTTCATTTGATTCCACCATACGCAGTAATGTTACTGTTGCTACACCTATTGATTTGTTGATTTATAGAACAGATACTTTCCATGATGACTGCCATCAACGGATTACTGAAAATGACCCTTATTATGTAAAAGTTCGACAAGGTTGGAGCCAAGGCCTGAAAGAGGTGTTTTCTGCATTACCAAGTCCAGACTGGTGCTGACATATGTTGAAGGGTAATTTATTTATTATCACTGCGGCTTCTGGCGCGGGCAAAACCAGTCTAGTAGAGGCTTTGCTGGCGAATGATGCGCAAATTAAGTGTTCCATTTCACACACCACACGACCACCACGGCCTGGCGAACAAGAGGGTGTGCATTATCATTTTGTGAATGAGGTACAGTTCTTAGAAACACTCGGTGCAGGTGGTTTTTTAGAAAGCGCCAATGTGCATGGCGCCAAATATGGCACCTCGCAAAGCAGTGTGGATATTGGCTTGCAGGCAGGCTATGATATGATTTTAGAAATAGATTGGCAGGGCGCAGCGCAAGTGCGCAACATTTATCCGCAAAGCATTAGCATTTTTATCTTGCCGCCTGCGGTGGAAACGCTGGAGCAGCGCCTATATAATCGCGCTCAGGATAGCGCTGAGGTGATTGCCAAGCGCATTGCGGCGGCGCGCGAAGAAATGAGCCACGTGGTAGAGTTCGACTATGTTACAATCAACGATAACTTCGATGTGGCTTTGCAAGATTTGGCAGCGATTATTCGCGCCACCAGATTAAAAATGCAATCGCAATTGCAGCGCTATGCCACACTCATTCAAAAACTAACTTAAAGGAATCTATTATGGCTCGTATTACTGTAGATGATTGTTTAGAAAAAATCCCGAATCGTTTTCAATTGACGCTAGTAGCCGCTTATCGCGCGCGCCAATTGGCGAATGGCTCAGACCCATTTGTGCATAGTCCTAATCAAAAAGATAAGCCGACGGTGCTTGCATTACGTGAAATAGCTGCGGGCAAAGTGGGCTTAGAGATTTTAAACCGCACCCATCCTTAAGCGTTTAGCATGACTCTAAATGCCAAAAACTGCGACCAAATTAGGCATTAACAAACCAACCATCGACACCCTTCAATCTGCCGAGCCGCCTTTGTTGCCGGCAGATTCTGAAACTTCGCAACTCACACTTTTACTCAAAGAATATTTCACTCAAGCGGATATAGAACAGGTGTGGACGGCGTATCGTTACGCCGCTTTTGCGCATCAAGGCCAAACCCGCAGGACAGGTGAGGCTTATATTTCGCATCCGGTTGCAGTGGCGTGTATATTGGCCAAGCTGCATTTAGATTTACCTACCCTGTTGGCCGCGCTGCTGCATGATGTGGTGGAAGATACTGGCGTTGCAATTACTGAAATCAGCCAAAAATTTGGCAAACAAGTGGGCGATTTGGTTGAGGGTTTAACTAAGCTCGATAAGATTGAGTTTCAAAGTGCAACACAAGCGCAAGCGGAAAATTTCCGTAAAATGTTGCTGGCGATGAGCCAAGATGTACGCGTGATTTTAGTGAAGTTAGCCGATAGATTGCACAATATGCAAACGCTAGAAGTGATGAAGCTGGACAAACAAAAACGCATCGCGCAAGAAACACTGGAAATTTATGCGCCAATTGCCAATCGCTTAGGCCTCAATCTTATTTATCAAGAGCTGGAAGATTTAAGTTTTAAACATTTACATCCCATGCGTTATCGCGTGATTGCCAAGGCCATTAAGGTGGCGCGCGGCAACCGTAAAGAAGTTATTAGTAAGATTTTAGAAGCAATTAAGCAAAGTTTGGCCAATGCGCATCTTGAGGCCGATGTAAAGGGTCGCGAAAAACATCTTTACAGTGTGTACCGAAAAATGGCTAACAAAGCCACCGCATTAGAGCAAATTCACGATATTTATGGCTTTAGGGTATTGGTAAAAGATACACCAAGCTGCTACCTGGCGCTGGGCACCTTACATGCTCTCTACAAGCCGATTCCGGGTAAGTTTAAAGATTATATTGCTATTCCCAAAGCCAATGGTTACCAATCGCTACACACCACACTTTTTGGTCCATTTGGTACGCCAATTGAAGTGCAAATTCGTAGTGAAGAAATGCATAAAATTGCCAACGCCGGAGTGGCGGCACACTGGATGTATAAAACCACTGATGCCAGCTTGACAGCTTTGCAACAACAAACGCACCAATGGCTGCAACGCCTGTTAGAAATTCAAACTGAAAGTGATGACAGTTACGAGTTTTTAGAGAATTTCAAAGTGGATTTATTTCCTGATGAAGTGTACGTGTTTACACCAAAAGGCAATATATTAGCCCTTCCCAAGGGTTCTACCGCGGTAGATTTTGCCTACGCCGTGCATACCGATGTGGGTAATAGTTGCGTGGCGGTTAAAATTAATAACGAGCAAGCGCCGCTGCGTACCGAGATGCACAATGGCGACAACGTAGAAATTATTACTGCTACGTTGGCAAAGCCAAACCCTGCATGGTTGAATTATGTGATTACTGGCAAGGCGCGTTCACACATTCGGCACTATTTAAAAACACTGCAGGCCACAGAATCTGCGCATTTGGGCGAACGCATGCTCAATTTGGCGTTGCGTGCTTTGCATGTTGAACCGAGCGCGATAGATGACAAGCTTTGGCACAAAGTCATGCGGGATTATGGCGTTAAAGAAAAATCGGAGATTTTGACTGATATTGGCTTGGGCAAACGTGTTAGCTTGATGGTGGCGCATCAATTAACAGCCGGCATGCCAGAGTTGCACGTGCTCGAAAATACAAAACCTAAAACGAGTAAAAAACTTGATAGCATTACGATTAGCGGCTCGGAAGGCATGGCAGTGCAGTTTGCCCAGTGTTGCAGACCAATTCCAGGCGATCCGATTTTGGGCTTTATTAACAAAGATAAAGGCTTAATCATTCACACGCACGATTGCCCAACTACCCTTAAATTTAAGCTAGATCCCGATAAATGGCTGGATGTGGAGTGGGATTCGGACAATAAAAAACTTTTCAAAGTAAACGTTCGTATGGTGGTGGCTAACGAACGCGGCATGTTGGCAAAAATTGCCGCGGGCATCTCAGATGTAGGTTCAAATATTGATAATGTGAGCGTAGAAGAGCCCGATGGTAGCGCCTACGTCAATATCAACTTCACTGTGCAAGTACGTAATCGTGTACATTTAGCTAATTTAATGCGGAATTTGCGCAAAATACCTGATGTGGTACGCATTAACCGCGTTAAGGGGTTGCACAATGAAGAAAAAATTCAATAGTAAGTTATTTTGAGGTGCGTTTTGCACAAGCTTTTGCTTTATTTTTCCGTTAATTAAAATTGACTCAACTTGCTGATATTAAAAGCTTTTCTAAGCCATTAGTTGCCAACCTCAATAAGCTTAGCATAGACAATATTCAAGGCTTGCTGTTGCATTTACCGCTACGTTATATTGATGAAACGCGTATAACGGCGGTGCGTAATCTGCGGCAAGGTGATTCGGCGCAAGTAGAGGGCGAAATAGTACATGCAGAAGTTTCATACAAGCCACGAAAAGCGCTAATTGCTAGGCTGGAAGACGCGAGCGGGCAATTAACGCTACGCTTTTTGCATTTTTACCCAAGCCAAATTGCTACCTTAAAAGTAGGCACAAAATTGCGCGTGTATGGCGAAGTGCGTCATGGTTTTTTTGGTTACGAAATGGTGCACCCACAATGTAAAAATGTGGGCGATTCCACTCCAGTAAAAGAGCTACTCACGCCTATTTACCCTACTACAGCGGGGTTAACGCAGCCCAATATTCGCAAGGCAATTCAGATTGGTTTAAATCAAGATGCGCTAACTGAAACCTTGCCTGCAGGCGTTTATAAAAATTTAAATTTACCCAGTTTTGCCACAAGCTTAAACGCGTTGCATAACCCGCCACCAGAGGCTAATTTAAATGCTTTAGAGAATCGCATCACGCCAGAATGGCGCCGATTGGCCCTTGACGAGCTACTCGCGCAGCAACTATCCATGCGTAAACATTACGCAAAACGCCGTAGTTTGGATGCACCTGCCATCACGGCTTCAAAAACTTTAGTGCCAAAAATGCTGCGACATTTGCTGTTTGCGCTTACCAAATCCCAACAAAAAGTCATCGCAGAAATCAGCCACGATTTAACAATGCCGCACCCCATGCAGCGCTTGTTGCAGGGCGATGTGGGCAGTGGCAAAACCATTGTAGCGTGCCTAGCTGCGTTGCAGGCAATTGAACACGGCTGGCAAGTGGCACTGATGGCGCCGACCGAAATTTTGGCCGAGCAGCACTACAAAAAATTTGAATCATGGCTTGCACCATTAAACATAAATATCGCATGGCTTACTGGTAGCCAAAGCAAAAAAGAACGTGAAACTGCGTTAGAAGACATCGCCAGCGGCCGCGCCCAGCTTGCTGTTGGTACGCATGCGCTGTTTCAAGATTCTGTTCAGTTTCACAAATTAGGCCTTGCGATTATCGACGAGCAACATCGTTTTGGTGTGCAACAGCGCCTTGCTTTACGTAAAAAAGGAGCCGAGCTCGCCCAGGTAGGTGATCCGAATGCACAGGACCCTGGCGTAACCGAGGTCGATCTCGCGCGCTGCGCGGAACGGGAACGCCTCGTTCGACAGGTCGGCGGAGGTCAACGAGGCCAGCAGCTCGCGCGAGCGCGGCCCCTGCACGTTGAGCTGCGCGTAGCCCGAGGTGACGTCGCTGACGAAGGCGTGCGCAT
>JANYGD010000196.1 GCA_025359405.1 Methylotenera sp.
TGGGTTGCGGCGGTCAAAAATACGAATATTGTATTTTTCATTACTTAGAATAAATTGCGTAGGTTCGGGCAGTTGCCATTTTTCTTTCTGTTGCGCAGTTATGTCCTCATCGGTAACTGGCACGAAAGGCACGCCCATCAACAGCGCCTCGAATACATTGGCGCGGATGATCGCTGAAATCACGCCTTGAAACCCGCCAAGATTGTTATAAAAGGGTACAGAATAGAGCAGGCCGTTGGTTTCTTTCGAGTTTCCATGCGCCTTAGACATGTATTGTGTGTTATCGCAGGTGCGCATTAAAGGTGATATAAACACTGGAATATCATCCATTTTGCTGTAGTTAAAACGTGGGTAAGCGGTTTTGATTGTCGCGGTTTGGGTGGGAAAATAGCTGTATTCTGATGACTCATCCTCTTCTGGCGTGTCTGAAGTTTTCAGTTTATCTTCTTTAACGTTCACTGCCTTACCGCCGAATATCATGGTATCGAACATAATGAAGGGTACTTGACCTTTATTTGCGTTAAGCCCATCCATAACTACATAAACCTCAGAAACATTCACTTGCGTGGCCATGTTGTTATAAAGTTGCTGTACGGTGGCACTGCCTTCAACGGAGAAGCGACCTGTCTTTACTACATCTTCTTTTTCGTCATCTCTGTTGTTGCCCTTAATGGCTTTCACGCTTGGTAGAAGCGCGATGGCTCTTAAGTTTTGATAAATGCCACCGAAGGTATTTTCGATATCAGTGCGTTTGTTGTCGACCACGGTAGAAACTTGGTTTTGAATAAACTGTGCTTCTATTCTTTTTATTTCAGCTTTGTGCCAGTAGAAAAGCCCAGCAATGGCAATAGCAAAAATGCCCAGAATAGCTAGCAATTCTCTAGTGAAGTGATTTAGAAATTGGTTGAATTTTGTAAACATCTTTATTTTGAGATTGGCTAATACCTGTAAAAAAAGCCCAAATAACCAAGCTCTATTTTAGGCGAATTATTTAGACTTATCATATCTGTAAATATATCAGGATTACATTATTATCGTACAACTTTTCACGATACTTAAAACTCTTCCCAATCCTCTTCTTTCTTAGCTTTTGGTGCCTTTAAACGGTTGCGGCCTTTGCTTTGTTTGCTGTTAGTCAGTTCATTCGTGGGTTCAGTGTTAAGCTCGTTTAAATCGCTTCTGTTGTCAGTCCTATTGCCAGCAAATGCCGGCTGATGATTGTCTTCAGCCAATTTAAACTTACTGGTAGCGTCAGTCAGATCATGCGCTTTTGCTTCAAGTGAGTTTGCTGCTGCTGCTGCTTGCTCCACTAAAGCGGCATTTTGCTGTACTACCTCGTCCATATTAGTAATGGCGTTATTTACTTGGTCAATGCCTGCACTTTGCTCTTGCGAGGCCGCGGCAATTTCATTCACAATATCCGTTACCAGTTTAACTGAAGTGACAATTTCTTCCATCGTAGTGCCAGCCTCTTGCACTAGCAAGGTACCATCGCCTACTTTTTCTACTGAGTCACCAATAAGTTGTTTAATCTCCTTAGCAGCAGTGGCTGAGCGCTGCGCCAGGCTACGCACCTCGGCCGCCACCACGGCAAAGCCGCGCCCTTGCTCACCGGCACGCGCGGCCTCTACAGCGGCATTTAGCGCTAGAATATTGGTTTGGAAGGCAATACCATCAATCACGCTGATGATATCCACAATCTTTTTAGAGCTGGTGTGGATGTCTGACATGGTGCTAATGACTTGATTCACTACTTCGCCGCCTTTAGTCGCTACGTGAGATGCTTCAGCCGCCATCAGATTGGCTTGCTTGGCATTTTCAGCGTTCTGTTTCACTGTAGAGGCCATTTGCTCCATGCTAGATGCGGTTTCTTCTAGGCTTGAAGCTTGCTCCTCGGTGCGCTGTGAGAGGTTGGTGTTGCCGGCAGAAATCTCTTGCGCGCCATTGCTGATTTCTTCTGCAGAGGTTTTGATTTGCCAAACTAAGCTGCGCAAATTAAATTGCATTTTTTGCATGATGGCGAGTAAGCTGGTGCTGTCGCCTGCCTTTACAGTTATTTCCTCGCTTAAATTGCCACTGGCAATAATGTTAGCGATTTCTCTCGCCAGTTCTGGCTCGCCACCGAGTGCGGCCATTCTGCGGTGGTTGATAATCCAAGCAAGCAAAACCAAGCTGATAAGAGCTAAAATGCTGCCCACGATAATAGTTTTCTTGCCTACACTTTCTGCTTTACCGCCTGTCACCTGCGTTGCAACATTATATTTTTGAATATCATCACTTATAGTTGTCATTTCTTTTTCTAGCGCTTTAAAGTCGGTGAGAAACACTGGCATTTCGTCGTCAAAGGCCTTCATACGATATTTGCTGGCCGTTTGTGGACCGCTTTTTATGATGGCTACGCCTGTGGTGCTGGTCCTGAGTGTGGCAGAGGCGATTTTGCTCATTTCTTTCGCATTCGCGATGTTAGCATCCACGCGGGGCATGGTGGTTTTTAGGTCTTGCTTTACTTGCTCGGAAGTAGTTAAGCTTTGTGCTTGGCTTAATTTATCACTCAAATCCTTGCTATGATTTTCAATATCCTCTTGTGCAGCCTTCACAGCTTCTCTATCTGCGCCATCTAGCGCGATATCGAGTGCGAATATATCCGCCCGCAAGGCATTATGATCTTGAACTGCTACTAATTGCAATTGCAGCGATTTACTAGAGTCGGCAATCGCATCTATGCTGGTGTTAAGCTTATCTATTCCCCAATAACCCACAGCACCTATGGCCAGCATCGCGACTAAGCTGGTAATATAAAAGCTTAAATACATACTTTTGAGTCTCAATTTATTACTCCCGTTTCTAATAGTTTTATGTTTAAAATTACTTTTTTGCTTAAACTGCCATCTCGCTGGTAGCTTCCATCAGCGCCATTTCTTTGCTCGACATGAGTTGTTCAATATCCACCAAAATCAGCA
>JANYGD010000001.1 GCA_025359405.1 Methylotenera sp.
TTCATGGCTGCAATAAATGGCTGAAATGTATGCATCATGCCCATGACGTTAATATCAAAAATTGCTTGAAATGCAGCAATGTCTTCTTTTAGTTCAGTGAGCGTGCCGCGGCTTACACCTGCGTTGGCAATGACGATATTAGGTGTGCCAAAACGTGCGATAAAATCTTGCGCTGCAGCATCTAGCGCTGTAGCGTCGCGTACATCGAGCGCATAAATGGCGCAACTAACTTGGTATTGATTTTGCAGCTCGGCTGCGAGTTTTTGTAAGTGCTCACTTCGCCGCGCAACCAGGCCTATTGCAGATTGTGTGTTGGCATAGCGTTTGGCGTATTCGTGCGCGAGTGCATTGCCAATGCCGCTGGAGGCGCCTGTGATAAATAGATTCATAGCTATATAGTGTACTAGGTTTTGGAAAAATAAGTTTTAGGAAAAAATAAACCCGCTGAATGCTTTCAGCGGGTTGCCATAAATTAATTAACTTTATTTGACAGCGTTATCTTTTGACGGTGCTAATTTTTTAGGCAAAACTTTATTTTTAGTTTTTGCCTTTAATACTTTTTTGCTGCGGGTGCCGCTTTTGCAGCTTTATCCTTGCGCACATTGTCGATAACGTAATCAGCTACTTTTAAGGCTTGTTCGTTACCTCCAGCTTGTGTTGCTGAAGTAAAGTATTTGCCGTCGATTACCAAGGTAGGTACGCCGGTTGCGCCTGAGGCACGGAAAATCTGTGCGGCGCGGTTAAGGTCGGTGTTAATGGTGAATGATTTAAACGCTTGCTCAACTTTTAATTTATCCAAACCACTTTGTAGGGCAATCCAATCAATCGCAGCATTTTCATCTGTTGGATTCAAAGTTTTTGTTTTATGAATTGCTTCAAATAATTTCGTATGTAGTTTTTCGCCCACGCCCAAAGTTTCCATGGCGTAAAATGCTTTGGCCATCGGCGCCCAGCTCGGGTTTGGCAAACCTGGCACGCGTTTAAAATAAACATCTTTCGGCAATATTTTTACCCAAGCATTCAATGGTTCTTCCATGTGATAACAGTGCGGACAACCATACCAAAAAATCTCCATCACCTCGATTTTGGCGGGGTTATCAGTGGAAATGGGTTGCACAACTGTATCAAACTCGGTGCCTACTTTGGGGGCATCGGCAAAAGCTAATGTACTTAGTGCAAACATTAAAATGGCTAAAAACTTTTTCATTATTGATTCCTTATTTCATTCGTAAAAATACCATTTGCAAAATAACAATTTATGGCTAATAACGTTAGTTGAGTATAAAAGATGACAACTACGACTAAATTTATGACCAAGTTACTGCGGTTTTGTTTCAGTATGCACCTTGATAAGATCCGTATTAAAGCCGTTAGTTGTAAGCTCGCCGCGCACTTTGTTGATTTGCGTAATGTCGTTTAATGGCCCCACGCGCACACGATGCCAAATGCCTTTTTCAGGAATTGTAGCAGTTTGTACCAAGGCTTCAAAGCCTTGCAAAGCCAGCTTGGCCTTCATGTTGTCAGCTTCGGCCTCGCTTTGAAACGCGCCAACTTGCAAAAAATAATTATCTTTTTTTGTGGTTTGCGAATTATCTTTTATTTCTTGCTCAGTCACGGTACTTTCAGTTTCTGGCAAAATGGTATAAAAATCAAACTTATTGTCGGCTTTATCCGGGTTTTCATCCTTCGGCAAAGCGCTTTCAGTTGCAACTTTGTCTTTTGGTAGTTTTTCAGAAGCACTATCGATATTTGGCTTGCTGACTTTTTTTTCTGCAAAAGGGCTATCAGCCCCTTTTAGATACATAGTAACCCATAGTGATGCGCCCACGCCAAGCAACAAACCCACCAACAAGCCTGTGAAAAACGGGCTGCCTTTGCTATTGCTGGCTTTTTGTGGCGCAGGTTTGTAATCTTTACTCATTGATAAATCCTCTAAATCTTATTGTTTTTTATTTTGAAAACTACATTTTTTGCGGCGCACTTACGCCCAATAAATTTAAGCCATTTTTTAATACTTGCTGCGTTGCGACAATTAACGCTAGTCGCGCCAATTTGGTTGGCTCGTCTTCCACTAAAAATTTTGTATCATTGTAATAGCTATGCAAATCACTTGCACATTCTTTTAAATAATTGGCTATTGCGTGTGGCGCCAAATCAGCTGCCGCATCGCTCACCACTTCTGGGAACTCGCTTAAACGTTGCATCAATTTCGTCTCGTTTGGCATGTTGAGCGGGCTTAAGTTCACGGTTTTTAAGCTTTTAACATCGCCGCCCCATTGCGCTAAAACGCTGCAAATACGCGCGTGGGCATATTGAATATAATACACAGGGTTATCATTGGTTTGCGCACGCGCCAAGTCGATATCAAACACTAATTGTGAATCGGCACGCCGTGCAGCGAGAAAATATCTAGTTGCATCACACCCTACTTCATCAATTAAATCACGCAAGGTGATATAACTGCCAGCACGTTTAGAAAGCTTTACCTCTTCGCCACCACGCATTACCGTCACCATTTGGTGCAACACATATTCAGGCCAGTTTTTTAATGGGATGCCAACGTTCATTGCTTGTAAACCTGCGCGAACGCGCGTGATGGTGCTGTGATGATCGGCACCTTGTTCGTTAATCACACGATCAAAGCCACGTTCAAATTTATCAAAGTGATACGCTACATCAGGTACAAAATAAGTATAACTACCATCGGCTTTTTGCATCACACGGTCTTTGTCATCACCATATTCCGTTGTTCGTAACCATAGTGCACCATCTAGCTTGTAGGTTTTACCACTTGACATAAGCTTATTTACAGTATTTTCAACTTTGCCATTTTTATATAGAGCGCTTTCTAAGGAAAACACATCGAATTTAATTTGAAACGCTTGTAAGTCCAAATCTTGCTCATGGCGCAAGTAAGCAACAGCAAAGTTGCGTATTGCTTCTGTATCATTGACATCGCCATTCGCAATTTCAGCTGTATCTGCTGCTCTTACAGTTTCTTTCGCCAAGAATGCTTTAGCTATATCTACAATATATTCACCCCGATAGCCATTTTCAGGAAAACTTGGAGCATCTACCGAAATGCCTTTGCAACGCGCTTGTACTGAAAGAGTAAGGTTATCAATCTGTACCCCAGCGTCGTTGTAGTAAAACTCGCGTGTGACATCCCAACCATTTGCTTCTAACAAGCGTGCTAAACAATCACCCACCGCTGCGCCGCGCCCATGGCCAACATGCAACGGGCCGGTTGGGTTGGCAGATACAAATTCCACTTGAACTTTTTGATTTTGACCCGAATTGTTACGCCCAAATTCTGCGCCTTGTTGCAAAATTTCGCCTATGATGGTTTGCTTAGATTGCGCATTTAAAAAGAAATTGATAAACCCAGCACCCGCAATTTCCACTTTTGCGATATATTCGCTTTGTGGCAGCGCTTTGATTAAACTTGTCGCAATATCACGCGGATTTTGCCGCAAAGGTTTAGCCAACATCATGGCCAAATTAGTAGCAAAATCGCCGTGTTCTGCAGATTTTGGGCGTTCAAGTACAATGTTAATTTGTGTGGTATCCGCACCAATGCTAGCGGCGGATCGGGTCAGTAAATCGGTAATGTGAGCTTTCAAAATAATCAACAGTTGTGCAAAAACAGTATTTTAACCTAAGCAGGCACTAGTCACCTACAACCATAATTTATGTCACAAACCATTTTCAATATCGCGCTAGATGTGCCGCTTAATCGCACTTTCGATTATTTAAGCGGCGGTTTCATTGCGCGTGTTGGCAATCGTGTGGTGGTTCCATTTGCCGGCCGCAATTTGGTGGGTGTGGTGCTGGAAATTAAACAAACTTCAGATTATCCTATCGAAAAATTAAAGCCCGTCAGTCATGTGTTTGATGATGTGGTTTTTGATAGCCATACCTTAAAGTTACTTAAATTTTGTGCAGATTATTATCATTATCCACTTGGTCAGGCGTTAATTTCTGCGTTGCCGCTACGTTTGCGACAAATTAAACCCGCTGTTTCTCGCAAGCAGTTTGCCTATCAGCTGCTACCAAATGCGGACATTAGCCAAATACCTGCGCGTAAAGTAGTTTTACATCGAGTAATAGCTGCCCTGCAAGCCACACCAGTATTGGCTGCTAGCGAGCTTGCTTTTATCACTTTTGGCTGGCACAAAGCGATTTTGGAACTCAAAAATTTAGGTTTGGTGAGTGAGCATGAAGTGGTTGCGGTTAAGGCTTTCATGCCAATTTCAACGACAGAGCCAATATTGAATGACGAGCAAGTATCTGCCATACAAAATGTGTTAGTGCTTACTCACATTTTTAAACCTTGGTTATTACATGGAATTACGGGCAGTGGCAAAACCGAAGTGTACATACAAATACTGCGGAAAATTTTGCAGCCAATTTTAAAACAGCCACAAGCGCAAGTGCTGGTATTAGTACCAGAAATCAACTTAACTCCACAGCTAGAAGCGCGATTTAGAAGTCGCCTAAGTCAATATCCCTTAGTGACATTACACAGTAATTTAAGCGAAAGTGAGCGCTTACAAAATTGGCTGGCAGCTAGTACTGGTGCGGCTAAAATCGTGATTGGTACGCGTTTGAGCGTATTCACGCCGATGCCGCATTTGAAATTAATTGTGATGGACGAAGAGCATGATGGCTCGTATAAACAGCAAGACGGCATGCGCTACCACGCGCGCGATGTAGCGATGGTGCGCGCCAAGCAGTTGAATATTCCCATTATTTTGGGTAGCGCAACGCCCTCTTTAGAAACCTGGCACAATTCAACACAAAACAAGACACAGAAAAACCAATACGGTTTGCTGAGTCTGAAACAGCGCGCGGTTGAAAACGCCGCTTTGCCGAATATTTTTTGCATCGATACCGCAAAATCTCCGACTGAAAATGGCTTATCACCTTTGCTGGTAAACGCTTTGCGCGAACGCCTAAAACGTGGTGAGCAAAGCTTATTATTTATTAACCGCCGTGGCTACGCACCCGTGCTGTATTGCAACGCTTGCCAGTGGGTGGCACCGTGCATGCGTTGTTCGGCAAGGCTGGTGGTGCACTTAAGCAAAAAACGCCTTGAGTGTCATCATTGTGGGCACGAGCAAAAAATTCCGCTGCAATGCCCAAGTTGTGGCAATGCAGATTTGCACCCTACTGGACAAGCCACGCAGCGCCTGGAACAAACTTTGCAAACTTTGCTGCCAACAGCGCACATTGCGCGAGTAGATCGCGACAGCATGCGCAACAAAGATGCACTGACCGATTTGCTCACGCAAGTACACAATCAAGAAATCGACATTTTGGTGGGCACGCAAATGTTGGCGAAGGGACATGATTTCCCACATCTTACGTTGGTTGGCGTGATTGATACCGATAGCGCGCTGTACAGCCCCGATTTTCGCGCCAGCGAGCGACTCTTCGCGCAGCTGATGCAAGTTTCTGGCCGCGCAGGGCGTGCTAAAAAAGCGGGTGAGGTGCTTATACAAACTGCATTTCCGCAGCACGCTTTATTTGATGCGCTTCGCAGTCAAGATTACGTGAGCTTCGCCAATGCGCAACTGCAAGAACGTAGTGTGATGCAGTTTCCACCCGTGAGCTATTTTGCACTACTACGCGCCGAGGCCAATGATTACGCCCAAGTACAACAGTTTTTGAATCTTGCTGGCAATTTGGCGCGCGAGCTTAAACAAGATGTGATGATTTACGACCCAGTGCGCCCGCAAATGGAGCGCTTAAAAGGTATGGAGCGTGGACAGTTATTGTTGCAAGCCAATAGTCGAGTGGCTTTACAGCGATTACTTAAAAATTGGATGCCGCAATGTCGCGAGCTTCCAATTGCCACAAAAGTGCGCTGGAGTTTGGATATTGATCCACTAGAGTTTTAAACAATTAGAATTTTAAGATTGTTTTTACTATGCATGCCATGCCCAACAAAAAAGACAGTAAAATAGCGTTTTAGCTAAAACGGACAATTTGCGGGATTGGTGAAATGGCATCACGAAACTTTCCCAAAGTTTAGTCGCGGGTTCGATTCCCGTATCCCGCTCCAAAGAGAATTTTTATGACACCAACACCACCAACCGTTCTTACCTTCGCCGCCACAGACCCTTGCGGCGGCGCGGGTTTGCAGGCCGATATTCTGGCGCTGGCAAGCATTGGTTGCCATCCTTTGTCTGTGGTCACCGCCATTACCGTGCAAGATACGGTGGGGGTTGAAAGTGTGATGGCGCTGGACGCGGATTGGATTAATGAACAAGCGCGCACTATTTTAGAGGATGTGCAGGTTGCGGCCTTTAAATTAGGTCTTTTAGGCAGTATAGAGAATGTAGCCGTCATTGCAGAAATTATGGCCGATTACCCTGATGTGCCTTTGTTGATTGACCCGATTTTAACCTCAGGCCGTGGCGATGAGCTGGCCAACGAAGAAATGCAAGCCGCATTATGTGATTTACTGTTTCCGCAAGCCACGTTGATAACGCCTAATAGCCTGGAGGCTCGCCGCTTGGCGTTTTACGAAGAGGCAGAAGAAATTCAACATACTTCGCTTGACGAAGCCGCTATACGTTTGCTGGAGTTAGGTAGCGAATATGTGTTGATTACGGGTACCCACGAACGCTCAACAGATGTGGTGAACTCACTTTATGGTTCAAGCCCTTCTGGTGCTAGTGGACTCATTAAAGCCTACCATTGGGAACGGCTTGCGGGGAGTTATCATGGCTCTGGCTGTACGCTCACGAGTGCGATTGCAGCTTGTTTAGCACATGGCTTAAGCATGGAAGAAGCGATTCAAGAAGCGCAAGAATACACTTGGCAAACGCTTAAAAATGCTTTCCGCCCAGGCATGGGGCAGTTTGTACCAGATCGCTTTTTTTGGGCACGTGAAGAAGACGATGTTGCGGAAGCGACGAATGACAAAACGCCACTCATTCAACACTAATGGTTTATATGCGATTACACCCGATATTGCTGATACTGATTTATTAATTACAAAAGTAGAAGCTGCGCTGCAAGGTGGGACGAGCATGCTGCAATACCGCAACAAACAAGCCAACCATAAGTTGCAAACAGAACAGGCGCGCGCCATTTTGCCCTTGTGCAGGCAATATCAAGTGCCATTAATCATTAATGATTCTGTAAAGTTATGTTTAACGTTAAATGCAGATGGCGTACATTTAGGTGCAGATGACGGAAATTTAGCAGAAGTTAGAGCAAGACTGGGGAAAGACAAAATATTGGGCGCTTCGTGCTATAACCGTTTTGATTTAGCAAAACAAGCGCATCAAGCAGGTGTAGATTATGTGGCATTTGGTGCCTGTTTTGCCTCATCCACCAAGCCCAACGCGCCTGTAGCAGATTTGAGTTTATTTGCAAAAGCGCAAAATGAGTTACAAATTCCTGCTGTTGCAATTGGCGGCATTACTTTGCAAAATGCACCCTTGGTGATTCAAGCTGGGGCAAGCGCGATTGCAGTTATTAATGCTATTTTTAATGTGGATGACGTAAAATCTACCTGTTCTCAATTTTCGAAGCTATTTATTTAATCATGACCTCACAAAACCAAATTTTATTTGAAAAATCTTTAAAACTTATTCCCGGTGGCGTCAATTCGCCGGTGCGTGCGTTTCGTAGCGTGGGCGGCACGCCGATATTTTTTAAAAAGGGCTTGGGTTCTAAATTGTGGGATGCCGATGGCAAAGAATATATCGATTACATCAACTCGTGGGGCCCGATGATTGTTGGTCACGCACACCCAGAAATCATCGCAGCGGTGCAAGCGGTTGCTGCCAATAGCCTTTCATTTGGCGCACCTACTGGCTTAGAGCTAGAAATGGCGGAAATGATTAACAAGCTTGTACCAAGCATAGAGCAAGTACGGCTAGTAAGTAGCGGCACAGAAGCTACTATGAGCGCCATCCGCGTGGCGCGAGGGTTTACTGGCCGCAATAAAATTGTGAAATTTGAAGGTTGCTACCACGGTCATGCCGATGCGTTATTAGTAAAAGCGGGTTCTGGACTGCTGACATTTAATGATGCAAATGCTAAGGGCGCCCCAAGCTCAGCGGGCGTTCCAGCCGAGGTAGTTGCCGATACACTCACTTTAGAATACAACAATACGCAAGCGCTTGAAGATTTATTTAGCAAAATTGGCGATCAAATTGCCTGCGTGATTATTGAGCCAGTGGTTGGCAATATGAATTTAATTGTGCCGAAAATGGAGTTTTTGCAAACGCTACGTGCTCTTTGTACTAAACATGGCGCGGTGCTGATTTTTGATGAAGTGATGACTGGTTTTCGCGTGGCTTTGGGCGGCGCACAAGCGCTGTATAACATCAAACCAGATATGACAACGCTAGGCAAAGTCATCGGTGGCGGCCTGCCAGTGGGCGCGTTTGGCGGGCGCAAAGATATTATGCAATGCCTTGCCCCGCTTGGTGCGGTGTACCAAGCGGGCACGTTGTCAGGCAACCCAGTGGCCGTTACTGCGGGTTTAACCACGCTCAAAATTATTCAAGAAAAAGGTTTTCACGAAAAACTTACTGCACAAACCAAAAAACTTGTAAATGGGCTAGTGCAAATGGCTAAAGATGCGGGTGTAACTTTTAGCGCACAAAGTGTAGGCGGCATGTTTGGCTTATATTTTATGAAAACCTGCCCTGCTTCTTTTAACGAGATTATGCAATCTGATAAAGAAGCTTTTAATAAGTTTTTTCACAGCATGCTTGATAGCGGCATTTATCTTGGGCCATCGGCATTTGAGGCGGGTTTTGTCTCGGCTGCGCATAGCGATGCCGATATTGCATTTACGATTGAAGCTGCTAAAAAAGCATTCTCTGCGATTTGATGTATTATTTTGCCCTATGTGATTGATAGCTAGGCGTTTTAACGGTATTATTGAGGGTTCCGCTAAATGTTTTGTGATTAGATAATATGGCATCAGATTTAAGTAACACAAGCAACACAAATTTCCGCAAACCAAGCAAGCAAGGTTTATACAATTCGACTCCAGTTAAGCAGGGCTTGTACAGCCCTGCTAACGAGCACGATGCTTGTGGCGTGGGCTTTGTGGCGCATATTAAGGGCAAAAAAAGCCACGAGATTGTGCAACAAGGATTAACGCTTTTAACCAATTTAACGCACCGTGGCGCTACAGGTTATGACCCAAAATTGGGCGATGGTGCGGGCTTGCTCATGCAAATGCCCGATGCGTTTATGCGCAGTGAAGCTGCAAAGCTTAATATCAATTTGCCAGAAGCAGGCAAGTATGCTGTTGGCAATTTGTTTTTACCACAAAATACTAAAAATCGTGCTGCTGTTGAGGCAGTAATTAGCAAAATCATCGCGGAAGAAAATCAAACATTGCTCGGCTGGCGTGATGTGCCAGTGGATAACAGCAATATTGCCGATGCTGCGCGTGATGTAGAGCCTTTTATGCGCCAAGTTATTGTTGGCCAATTACAGTCTGGTTCGCAGGCCGCTGACCAAAACACGTTCGAGCGCAAATGCTTTGTGATTCGCAAACGTATTGAGCATGCTGTTCGCAAGTTAAATTTAAAAGATAACGCTGCATTTTATGTTCCTTCTTTTTCCAGCAGAACCATCGTTTATAAAGGTATGCTGCTGGCTAACGAAGTGGGCATTTACTATCGTGATTTGCAAGATGAAAGTGTAGTTTCTGCATTAGCTCTCGTACATCAACGCTTTTCCACTAACACTTTCCCCGCTTGGGATCTTGCCCATCCTTTCCGCATGATTGCGCACAATGGCGAAATAAACACTGTTCAAGGCAACGTGAATTGGATGGCAGCGCGCCACGAGACCATGAAATCTGCACTTATTGGCGAAGATTTAGATAAGCTTTGGCCGTTAATTGCACAAGGCCAATCAGACTCAGCCTGTTTTGATAATTGCTTAGAATTATTGGTCGCGGGGGGTTACAGTTTACCACACGCCATGATGATGTTGATTCCAGAGGCGTGGAATAATAATGCCTTGATGGATGAAGAGCGTCGCGCTTTCTATGAATATCACGCAGCGCTGATGGAGCCATGGGATGGCCCGGCTGCTGTGGCATTCACCGATGGCAACATGATTGGCGCAACGCTGGATAGAAACGGATTGCGGCCAGCGCGCTATTTGGTCACAGATGATGACATCGTGATGATGGCATCCGAAATGGGCGTGCTGACTTTTCCGCAAGAAAAAATCATTAAAAAATGGCGTTTGCAGCCAGGAAAAATGCTGCTTATCGATATGGTGCAAGGCCGAATTATCGACGACAATGAAGTGAAAAAGCAACTTGCCACGGCCAAGCCATATAAAGCTTGGATTGAGCAATCGCGCTATTTATTGAGCGATTTGCCAGAAGTGGATAGCCAATTTGAACTAATTGAGCCATTGCTTGATACTCAGCAAACTTTTGGTTACACGCAAGAAGACATTAAATTTATTCTTCAACCAATGTTTGCTAATGGCGAAGAAGGCGCAGGCTCAATGGGCAACGACGCAGCCTTGCCAGTGTTATCCAATAAGCCAAAATTACTTTACAACTATTTCAAACAGTTGTTCGCGCAAGTGACTAATCCGCCAATCGACCCAATTCGCGAAGAGTTGGTGATGTCTTTGGTCACATTTATTGGCCCCAAACCCAACTTATTGGGCGTGGATGAAACCAACCCAATATTGCGTTTAGAGGCCAGTCAGCCTGTGCTAACTGAAGATGATTTGGCAAAATTAAAAGTGATTGGCGCGACAACGCAAGGTGCTTATCGCTCGATGACGCTAGACATCACCTACAGCGCATCTGAAGGCAGGCGTGGCATGAAAGTGGCCATTGATAAGCTTTGTTACAGCGCCCAGCAAGCAGTAAAAAACAAGTTTAATGTGTTGATTTTGTCAGATCGTACCGTTTCAAAAAATCGCATTGCCATTCCAGCGCTTTTAGCATGTTCTGCTACGCATGAGCACTTGGTGAAAGCAGGCTTGCGCACCAGCACTGGCTTGGTTGTTGATACTGGTTCTGCGCGTGAAGTGCATCATTTTGCCTTACTTGCGGGCTATGGCGCAGAGGCTGTTTGCCCATGGTTAGTTTTCAAAACGATTAATAGCATGAATGGCGATAGTTATTTAGCAAGTAAGAACTTTGTTAAAGCGATTGGCAAAGGCCTGTATAAAGTCATGTCGAAAATGGGTATTTCTACCTATCAATCGTATTGTGGTGCGCAAATTTTTGAGGCTATTGGCTTAAATAGTACCTTTATAAATCAATACTTTACAGGCACTTCTACGCAAATTGAAGGTATTGGCTTGGATGAAGTGGCAGAAGAAACCTTGCGCTTGCATAATATGGCGTTTGGCAGTGACCCTGTGCTGATGAGCCAGCTTGATGCGGGTGGTGAATATGCATTTCGTGTGCGTGGTGAAGAGCACATGTGGACGCCTGAATCAATATCCAAGCTGCAAAACGCCACGCGCACTAATAAATTTGATACTTACAAAGAATACGCCAAACTGATTAACGATCAAACGCGCCATCACAAAACCTTGCGTGGACTGTTTGACATTAAACCTGCGGGTGCTGCAATTGATATTAACCAAGTAGAATCCGCTAAAGAAATCGTGAAACGCTTTGCTACAGGCGCAATGTCACTAGGTTCTATCTCGACCGAAGCGCATGCAACGCTAGCGATTGCCATGAACCGCATTGGTGGAAAATCTAACACTGGCGAAGGTGGTGAAGATGCCAAACGTTTTATTGCAGTAGCCAAAGATACCACCATGGCCAATGTTATCGGCAGCAATTTGGTATTTAGCAATATTCCACTTAAAGCGGGCGATTCCATGCGTTCGCGCATTAAGCAAGTGGCCTCTGGTCGTTTTGGTGTTACTGCGGAATACTTAGCGAGTGCAGATCAAATCCAAATTAAAATGGCGCAAGGTGCAAAACCGGGCGAAGGTGGACAATTGCCAGGCCATAAAGTCAGTGAGTATATCGCCAAATTAAGGTTTTCTGTGCCTGGCGTGGGTTTGATTTCACCACCACCACATCATGATATTTATTCAATTGAAGACTTGGCGCAGCTGATTCACGATTTGAAAAACGCTAATCCAAAAGCGTCAATTTCAACCAAATTAGTTTCGGAAACAGGTGTTGGCACGGTTGCGGCAGGTGTAGCAAAAGCCAAATCTGATCACATTACCATTGCGGGTCACGATGGTGGCACAGGTGCATCACCCATTTCGTCCATCAAGCATGCGGGTACGCCGTGGGAGCTTGGCTTGGCAGAAACCCAGCAAACGCTGGTGTTGAATCAATTAAGAGGTAGAGTCGTAGTGCAAGTGGATGGTCAAATAAAAACGGGTCGCGATGTGTTGGTTGGCGCTTTGTTAGGCGCGGACGAATTTGGTTTTGCAACCGCACCGTTAGTGGTAGAAGGCTGCATTATGATGCGTAAATGTCACCTAAATACTTGCCCAGTTGGCGTGGCGACGCAAGACCCTGTGTTGCGTAAAAAATTTACTGGTCAGCCTGAGCATGTGGTGAATTTCTTCTTCTTTATCGCGGAAGAAGTACGTGAACTGATGGCTTCAATCGGCATTGCGAAATTTGATGATTTAATTGGGCGCAGTGATTTGTTAGACATGAAAGCAGGTATCGATCATTGGAAAATTCATGGTTTGGATTTCAGTAAAGTTTTCCACCAAGTAGATATGCTAGCCAGTGTGGCGCGTAGAAATGTCGAAAAACAAGATCACAATTTAGTGAGTGCGCTGGATAATAAGCTCATTGAACTTGCAAAACCAGCGCTAGAAAATGGCAAAAAAGTTGTTATCGATATGCCAATTACTAACACTAATCGCACCGTTGGTACGATGTTGTCAAATCAAATCGCGGTGCGCTATGGCAATATTGGCTTGAAAGATGACACCGTTCATGTGAATTTTAGCGGTACATCTGGCCAAAGTTTTGCAGCATTTTTGGCCAAAGGTGTCACCTTTGATTTAACCGGCGAGGGCAACGACTACGTGGGTAAAGGCTTATGTGGTGGCCGCATTATTATAAAGCCACCGACTGCATTTAGAGGCGTTCCGCACGAGAATATTATCATCGGCAACACCGTGATGTATGGTGCGACGACGGGCGAGGCTTATTATAATGGCGTCGCAGGCGAACGTTTTTGTGTGCGAAATTCTGGTGCCAGCGCAGTAGTAGAAGGCGTAGGTAACCACGGTTGCGAATACATGACTGGTGGTACGGTGGTTGTTTTGGGCTTAACTGGGCAAAATTTCGCAGCGGGCATGAGCGGCGGCGTGGCTTATGTGTATGACGAGGATAGTATGTTTGCCAAACGCTGCAATATGAGCATGGTAACACTAGAAAAAGTGGAAGTCGCTGAAGCGGACATTGGCAAGGTGCAACACTTAAATCGGCCAGATGAAATTACGCTTAAAACCATGATTGAAAACCATGCAAACTACACCAATAGTTCGCGCGCAAAAACTATGTTGGCAGATTGGACAAATTATCGTACTAAATTTGTAAAAGTGATGCCAAACGAATATAAACGCGCGTTAATTGAACTTGCTGAAGATAAAGTATTGGTGGCCGCATAATGGGCAAAGTAACTGGTTTCATGGAATTTGAACGTCTGAGCGAGGCAAACTTGCCTGTACCAGATCGCGTTAAAAATTACAAAGAATTTGTTTTGCATCTCACCGACGACCAAGCTAAACAGCAAGGCGCACGCTGTATGGATTGCGGCATTCCGTTTTGTACCACGGGTTGCCCAGTCAACAATATTATCCCCGATTTTAATGATTTGGTGTATAGCCAAGACTGGAAATCAGCCATCGATGTGTTGCATTCTACAAATAACTTCCCTGAGTTTACTGGTCGACTTTGTCCAGCGCCTTGCGAGGCAGCATGTACGCTTAACATCAATAACGACGCGGTGGGTATTAAATCGATTGAGCACGCCATTATTGATAAAGCATGGGAAAACGATTGGGTAACACCACAAATTAACCCAAATAAAACTGGAAAAAAAGTTGCCATTGTTGGCTCTGGCCCGGCTGGCTTGGCAACCGCGCAGCAGTTGGCGCGCGCAGGTCATAGCGTTGTAGTGCTAGAAAAAAATAGTCGCATTGGTGGCTTGTTGCGCTATGGCATCCCAGATTTCAAAATGGAAAAATCGCATATTGACCGCCGCATGGCGCAAATGCAGGCAGAAGGTGTGGAGTTTCATGTGAATCAACATGTTGGTAAAAATGTTGAAGCTAAAGCTGTGATGGATGAATTCGACGCAGTGGTGTTGGCGGGCGGCGCAGAGTTTCCACGCGACTTGCCAGTACCGGGTCGAGAGCTTGATGGTGTGATGTATGCGATGGATTTTTTACCGGCACAAAACAAAGTGGTGGCGGGTGACACAGTACCCAATCAAGTGAAAGCAAGCAACAAACACGTCGTGGTGATTGGCGGCGGCGATACTGGCTCGGATTGCGTGGGCACATCAAATCGTCATGGTGCGCTAAGCGTTACGCAGTTTGAATTGATGCCGCAACCGCCCGAAAAAGAAAATAAAGAACTGATTTGGCCAAACTGGCCGCTTAAATTACGCACTTCAAGTTCACATGAAGAAGGCGCAAACCGCGATTGGTCAATTACTACCAAAAAACTTATTGGCGAAAACGGTAAAGTGACGCATTTGGTGGGCGCCAAAGTCGAGTGGAAAGAAGGCAAAATGAGCGAGATTGAAGGCTCTGAGTTCACCATTCCTGCTGATTTGGTGTTGTTAGCCATGGGCTTTGTTTCACCCGTGCAAGCGGTTATGGAAGCGTTTGGTGTGGAAAAAGACGCCCGTGGCAACGCCAAAGCCAGCACTGATGGTGAAGGTTGCTATAAAACCAATATCAACAAAGTGTTTGCTGCCGGCGATATGCGCCGCGGGCAATCGCTGGTAGTGTGGGCGATTCGCGAGGGTCGCCAAGCAGCGCGGGCTGTGGATGAGTATTTGATGGGCTCTTCTACGCTACCAAGATAAAAATTAAAAAATGCAAACACTACAAAACGATACCTTTTTAAGGGCGCTATCGCGCCAACCCACAGACTACACGCCGGTGTGGATGATGCGTCAAGCTGGGCGCTATTTGCCAGAATATCGTGAAAGCCGCAAAACCGCTGGTAGTTTTTTACAGCTCTGCAAAAGTCCAGATTTCGCGACTGAAGTTACGTTGCAGCCGCTAGATCGTTACCCGCTACTAGACGCATCTATTCTTTTCTCAGATATTCTCACCGTGCCGGATGCGATGGGTTTGGGGCTGTATTTTGAAGAAGGTGAAGGTCCAAAGTTTGAGCGCACAGCTTCAGATGAGGCGTCGATTCGTGCACTGAAGGTGCCCGATATGGCGAAGCTCCAATACGTGTTTGATGCGGTTGGTCAAATTCGTAAAACCATCAATGGTAAAGTACCTTTGATTGGCTTCTCTGGCAGTCCTTGGACGCTAGCGACTTACATGGTAGAAGGCAAAGGTGGCACCGACTTTTTGAATATCAAAAAAATGGCTTATGCACGGCCTGATCTGTTACACCATATTTTAGAGACCACTGCGCAAACGGTTATTCAATACCTTAACGCGCAAATCGCTGCTGGCGCACAAGCGGTGATGATATTCGATTCATGGGGTGGCGCGCTATCACATAATGCCTATATTGAATTTTCGCTCAGTTACATGCAAAAAATTGTGGCGGGTTTAACTAAAAATAATGATGCTCGAAAAGTACCTAGTATTGTGTTTACCAAAGGCGGCGCAATGTGGTTAGAAGCGCAGGCTGAAATTGGTGCAGATGCGCTGGGGTTGGATTGGGCGGTAGATATTGGGCAGGCTAGAAATAGAGTGGGCGATAAAGTGGCGCTGCAAGGTAATTTGGACCCAGCTATTTTGCTCAGTATGCCTGAAGCAATCGAAAAAGAAGTTGCGAATATTTTGGCAAGTTATGGCAAAGGACACGGTCATGTGTTTAACCTAGGCCATGGCATAACACAATGGACGCCGCCAGAAAACGCGGCTGTGATGCTAGAAGCGGTACGAGAACATAGTAAACAATATCACCAGTAAAATAAAAAGGCCCTCAAACGAGGGCTTTTAATTACTTAAGCGACATGCGCTTTAAGGTCTCGTCTTTATCAATAAATTTATGTTTTAGCGCCGCTAAAATATGAATCGCTATTACAGCTACAAGAATGAGGCCAATAATTTCGTGTGCCTCTTTGTAAAAATCGCGCACGCCTTTGTCATCTACGCCTGTAATAAAATCCATGCCAAACCATTTCACGCCGTATTTGCTATAGATAGCTGTTTTTAAGCCAGTAAAAGGCAAGACAAACATGAGTATATAAAGTAAATAATGCACGCCGCTGGCGAGTTTGCGTTCTATGGCTTTGTAGTTGCTTAGTAGCGCGGGTGGCTTGTGGGTAAAGCGCCATAAAATGCGGATTAAGATTAAAGCGAAAACAGTGACGCCGATGGATTTATGCAAATTGAAGTAGAACGCACGTGGGCTAATCGCCTCTGGTAATTGCCAACTGTAAAAGCCCAAATCAAATAAATCAAAGGCCGCTTGTTTGGGCGCTTCTTTGGGTAAATCGGCCATGAACCAACCTATCCCAAACATAATAAAAATCCCAATGGCGATGAGCCAATGCAATACCACGGCGGTTTTAGTATAGCGTGTTGAGGCCTGATTCATAGTAATATCCTTGAAGTATTAAAAACGCTTATGTGACAAGTGTCACAGCGAAAAATTGCACAGAATTGCTACATTGTAGTTAATAAGCTTACAAGAAGGAACAAGCAATGCGGATTTTAATGATAAGCCTTAGTATTTTGCTGCTAATGGGTTGTGTGCATGCCCAAACTACCAAGGATGTTTTTGCAATTGAGTCTTTGGGCGATGGCATGTATGTGCATCACGGGGCGCATTTGGATATTGACATAGGCTATCAAGGTGATATTTGCAATATTAGCTTTGTGGTCGGTAGTAAAGGCGTGGCTGTAATTGATACAGGTGGCAGCCTAAAGGTTGGTAATCAACTACGTGATGCGATTAAAAAAGTCACTACTTTGCCAATTTTATATGTAATCAACACGCATGTGCATCCAGACCACATTTACGGCAATGCGGCATTTATAGTAGATAAACCAGAATTTGTGGGGCATGAAAAATCGGCCGTAGCCATGCAATTACGCAAAGAAGCTTATGATAAGCTCAATATCAAATATTTGGGCGAAGACGCCAAAGGTAGCGAAATGGTGAAACCGACGATTTCTGTAAAAGATACGTTGGAGCTAGATTTGGGCGATAGAACGCTTAAAATTAATGCATACGCGGTAGCACACACCAATACGGATATTACGGTGATTGACTCTAAAACTAGCACACTATTCACGGGCGATTTGTTGTTTATTGAGCGTACACCAGTGCTGGAGGGCGACATCAAAGGCCTAATTGCTGCGATAGATATTTTAAAAACTTACCCTGTGAAGCAAGTAGTGCCTGGCCACGGTCCATTTGCTAAAGATTGGGTGGCTGCGCTCAATAACGAACAACGTTATTTGAATGCGCTACTGACAGATATTCGTGCGAATATCAAAAATGGCGTCAGTATGGAATCCACCATGAATACGGCGGCGGCAGGCGAAAAAGACAAATGGCTACTGTTTGATATTGCCAACAGACGTAACGTGAATATTATTTATCCCGCGTTAGAGTGGGAGTGAAAAAGTTATTTCTTAAGATTATCGAGACTACAAGCCATTTTGTCGTGCAAGGCCACCATGATTAAGCCGCCCGCAATGGCCAGGTACTGCAAGGTTAAAATAAGGCCGTTAATTTCTTGCAGCTTCATAAATAGTGCGATAAAAATGGCATACGCGGCTAACACGTAAGCACAAATTTTGGTTTTAAAGCCGAGTAATAAGCCTAAACCAAATACCAATTGAATAAAAATGGTGAGTGGCGCAAAAATACCTACTAAGCCATGCGCTGCCAAGTAGGCGGTGTAGACTTGATAACCTTCGGGGTTGCTGGTAATTTGTGAAAGCGTGATAAATACCGCGATTAAAAAAATCTGTGCGAGTAAAATTCTAGCGAATACTTCAATATATTTGTTCATAGACATACCTTCTTAACGTTTAAAGCAGGCGCTATTATAAAGTGTTTATTTCATGCTAGCTAATATTCAAATTTATCAAGTCAATTGGCGCGATGCAGAACATGATTTGCGTGCCATTAGAACGCCAGTTTTTATTGAAGAGCAGCAAGTTGCGCCTGATTTTGAGTGGGATGAAATAGACGCTAGCGCGGTACATTTACTGGTAATGCGTGAAAACGAGGCCATTGCATGTTTGCGCATTATTGATTTTCAAAAAATTGGCCGCATGGCTGTGCTTAAAAAATATCGAGGCTTAGGCCTAGGAGCCGCTCTATTGCTAGAAGCAATTAAAATTTGCAAATCGCATGGTAGTAAAAGCATTTATTTATCTGCGCAAACGCACGCGATTGGTTTTTATAGCAAAGCTGGGTTTAAACAAACAAGCGGCGAATATTGTGATGTGCATATTCCGCATGTGGATATGCAACTGGATTTGTAATTAAATTGAAACAGTGACTAAGCATTTGGTAAAATAACGTTTTATTTTGAGAGAACATCATGTCTAAAATCATTTTTAAAGCAGGTGAGGCTACCGTTTACACCGAAGGCAAAGACGTTACTGCAGCCATGCCAGAAATTTTAATCGGCAGCGTGGATGGCCCAGTGGGCGCGGCATTTGCCAATTTAATGGCGCAAAGCAAAGGCCACACGGCCATGTTTGCGGTGCGCGACATCAATCAACTGGTGCGCCCTGCTTGCATGATGGTGCCAAAAGTCACGCTGAAAGACAGTGCAAATATCACGCTATTTGGTGGTTTGGTGCAAGCGGCAACGGCCGATGCGATTTTAGATTGCGTGATCGAAGGCATTATCCCTAAAGATCAAGTCAACGATTTATGCATCATCAGCTTGGTGTGGATTGACCCAGGTGCGGCTAAGGAAGCCAATCTGGATAAAGCCGATATGTATAAAAATAACTATGATGCGACCAAATTAGCAATTAAACGCGCTTTGAATGATGAGCCTAGTATTGATGAGCTGATTGCCAATCGCCACAAAATTAAGCATTGTATGTGGGAAGAAAGCTGGGAACAAAAATAACATAACTCTTGCCAAAACGCTTAAAGGTTTTTAATATAAATCAATAAGATAAATTTGGAGGCCAAAATGACAGAACGCAATGTATGTATGGAAGCATTCGAGCGGCTTTGTGAAGAGGTGAATGCGGATAAAAAGTCAGCGATAGACAAAGCGGATTACTGGCTATTTGAGTTAGGTTTTAGGTCGGCGATTGAAGAGTTGTTGTCTATTGCCGATACAGGTGCGCAAACGCGACAATTTGTTTCGCCGCGTTTTCAAATGTTGGCAGACAAGATTCTGCAATCTCGCTTGCACTAAATAAAGGCGACTTAGGTTGCCTTTTTATTTTTTAAACTTAGCAAAATCTTGCGCACTGGTGTGGGTATTGCTGCGCCAATTGCATCATCTAAGCTCAGCCATATAGTACGTGGCTCTTGGGCCAGTGCCTTTTTAGTTGTGTGAACAAGTTGTGGCTGAATGTGCAATTTAAAGTGCGTAAATGTGTGCGTTAGCTTAGTGAGCGACTCTGCCTTTTGCAGATTAAATTCATCGCTATTTTCATCAATATTGACTTCTGGAAAACTCCATAACCCACCCCAAATGCCCACCGGTGGGCGCTTTTCTAACATCACTTCATCGCCAATCATAAACACCAGCATAGTCGTGCTTTTTTCGGGAATTACTTTGCGAGGTTTAGGCGCTGGCAATTGGTTCACGAGATCTTCTGCAAAAGCTTGGCAACTAGTATTGACAGGGCAAGTAGCGCATTTTGGCTTGGTGCGGGTGCAAAGTGTTGCACCTAAATCCATCAAGCCTTGCGTGTAAGCAATTGCATCATTGGTTGCGTTTTCACGGGCTGCAATTGCCCACAATTGTTGCTCAATTTTTGGTGTGCTTGGCCAACCGGCAATGTTGAAATGTCTTGCAAATACACGCTTCACATTGCCGTCTAATATGGGTTGCGGCGCGTTTAAGGCAAAGGTAGAAATGGCGGCGGCGGTAGAACGGCCAATGCCGGGCAAGCTTAAAATATCATCGAATTGGGTAGGAAAAACGCCAGAAAATTCGTCCACAATTTTTTGCGCGGCATTGTGCAAATTACGCGCGCGCGAGTAATAACCCAGGCCGCTCCAACTTTGCAAAACCTCTTCTTGTGTAGCATTTGCAAGCACGGTAATAGTTGGGAAGCGTTGTATAAATTTGGTGTAATAGCCAATAACAGCGGTCACTTGCGTCTGTTGCAGCATAATTTCAGAAACCCAAATTTCGTATGGATTTTTGGCAAGATTGTGAGTGGGTTGCCAAGGTAAATCGTGGCGTCCGTGCAGCTTTTGCCAAGCAATAATTGCATCAGCAAAAGTAGCCATATTTAGAATTTAAGTAATTTTTTAAGTTTTGCCGCAGCCTTATCTTTGGCTTGGTCTTCTAGTGATTTTGGCGGTTCAGCTGTTGCGGCAGGTTGTGCGCTTGTATCCGTAGGTGCGGCTGGAGCAGCTGTGGGTGCTGTAGCGTCCGCAGGTTTGTTCTTACCTAATAAACCTTTTATTGCATCCACTTTATCGCCGCCGCCAATCAGTTCCTTTACCGCAGCGCCCTTTTCGCCACCTACTTTATCGAGTAATTTTGATTGCGCCAATGCAGTACCAATTGCGGTAAAGTCCATACCGTATTTAGGGTCTGAGAAGGTGCCTGTAATTTTTACAGGAATCGTTATCCCACTCAAATTATCTAGCTCCGCACCACCTTGGCCTTTAAGTGATTTCACAACAGTAGGTTTGGCGAGATAGTTAATTCTCTCGTTACCAATGTCTATATCACCGTGGCTATCGCCTTTGGCGAGGCGCAATACAGGCGCTTTCATGGCTAAATCTTCGTTGTGCGCAACACCGTTTTTAATGTCAAAAGCAGCTGTGAGTTCGCTAAAATCGGTTTTTTTGGTTTTATCGGCATTTGCGTCTTTGGTTTTAAATACGTTCACTTTACTTTTTAGGTCACGAATACTACCCGCAATATCCACGCCCTTTAGCGCGCCATCTGCCAAGTTAAGTGAGGCGTTGCCAAGCAAGCCTCTTTTAAGCGCGCCAACGCTATTGCCCTGTGTGGTCACGTCCACATTCACGGTGCCAGTACCAGAGAGCATGTCGTTATGAATGGCATCTACCAGTAGCGGCCCAACAGAAACGCCTTTCATGCTTTGTTTAAAGGTGATACTGGGCGTGGTGCGCGCATCTACCTTGAGTACGCCACCCATGCTGCCTTGATATAAATTGGCAGAAAATGGAGATAGTGTTGCAATGCCCCCGCCTGCCTTTAAGCCCAAGTTCACGTTTTCAGTTTTAACATTAGCGAGTTTAAGCCAGCCAATTTTGGCCTCGCCCGTGGCATTCAACTTTTTTAGCGCGCTCAAATCAATAGGCGTGTCACCAGTGCTTTTTGCGCTACTTTTGGTGATGTATTTATCAGCGTCTAACTTATCAATTTTTATATCGAAATTATAAGCAGGGTTGCTAAATTGGCTAATGCCCAAATTAGCATTGATTTGACTGTCATCCACTTTGGCGATAAGCGGATTTAAGCTCAATTTTTGGCCGTCCGCTTTTAAACCGGCTTTAAGGTTGGATATTTGATATTTGTCGTATTTCAAGCTGCCAATGCGCAAATCGCCGTCGACCAGCAATGTTTTAAGCCCCTCCAAGCTTGTGGGCTTATCACTTTTTTGTGCTCCACTGCTAGCGCTCATGTATTTATTGGCGTCTAGCTGGTCAACATCTAAGTCAAACAAAAATTTAGGTTTGGCAAACTGTGTAATGCCGAAGCTACCTTTTACTTGGCTATCATCAATCTTGGCACTCAGCGGGTTCAGGCTTAGTTTTTCACCATCACCTTTTAAGTTGATATTGACGTTGCTGGCTCTAGTTTTGCCATATTTCAGGTTGCCAATACGAATTGTGCCGTCGGCATTTAAGGCTTTTAGTGCGCTTAAATCGAGTGGCTTGTTACTGGCCTCTTTTTGAGCGGGCGCAGGGGTGATGTATTTGTCTACATCCACGTTATCAATATCTAAATCAAAGGTATAGAGCGGTTTGGCGAAATGGCTAATGCCAACATTGCCTTTAATTTGGCTGTCGTCCACTTTTACATTGAGGCCGCTCAGCGCCAGTTTATCGCCATCGGCTTTAATGCCAACATTTAAGCCAGACACATGATATTTTTCATATATCAAACTACCTACGCTGAGTTTGCCATCCAACGTCATATTTTTTAGCACAGACATATCGGCAGGCTTTCCGCTGCTTTTGGTAGAGGTACTAGATTTTCCAAGTAGTTTGTTTAAATCTAATTTATCGGCATTTAAGTTAAATTTGATATTCGCTTTTTTAAAGCCAGTCACTGCAATATCGCCTGTAAGCTTGGTTTCAGCTATGTTTAAGTTAAATTTGCTGTTAGCTGTTTCATTTTTAAGGTCGGTATGCGCACCCAAATTAAAGGTGCCTTTCATGCCACCATTGGGCAAGCTCGGGTCTTTAATATCTAAATTACCCGCGAGTTTTGGTATATCAAAAATCAAGTTCTCAATACTGCCGCTAAATGGTGATGAAAACGTACCAGTTACCGTGCGCTTACCTTGCACGGCGGATAAATCGCCAGTAATGCCGCTACTTTGTAATGCTTTGGGCGAGCCTTTCATGTCCGCCAACACCATATTGGCTTTGAAAATGTCGCCGCCCTTTTCTTGGCCAATGCTCATCGTTACTTTTTTGCTAGTCACTTCGTCTTTTAGAATAGTGAGTGCAGGCGCACTTAAATCGATGCTTTGTTTAGCGTCACCAAAATTGCCAGAAGCGACCAATTTTAAGCCATCAATCAAAAATTCTTTTTGCTCAGGTTTAGCATCCATATCACCGCTTGCAACAATATCCATGCCTTTGCCGCTCAGCATGTCGCCCACAATGTGGCTATCTAAGCCTTTCACCTTAAAGTGCTTGGTTTTAGGGTCAACCAAAAAATTGCCTTTAAGATTCACATTGGCGGCAGTTTCCGGCTTGTTTGATGTCAGTGTAAAATTGGTATCTAAATCAACCGGTTCTGCCAAGGCGATATGGCCGGACTGCAGATTGAGCTTGGTGATGTTGTAATTCGCGTCGGCGGCTTCATCTGTGTATTTCACTTCAGAATTGCTAATATTTACGCCGTCAATATCAAATTTAATCTTAGACTCTTCTTTGCTCAATAGATCATCAAAGTTAAAGGTGCCGTCTTTGTATTTCACCACATTGGCTTTGGCGCCATCCACATAAACGGTATCAACCACCAGCTCTTTTTTAAGCAAAGGCATCACCGCTAAAGCCACTTTTACACTTTCGACTGAGGCGAACTCTTTGTCTGAATTGTGTTCTGAAATGGAAAGTTTTCCAAGATTGGCGCCTATTTTGGGCCAGTAGCTTAGTTTGATGTCACCATTGATATGCAGCGTGCGTTCTTTTTTATCTTTAACTAATTTAACGATTTCGTCTTTATAGTCATTGGGGTTGAAGGTGGCGGCAAAATAACTTACCACCAACAGCATCAAAACAATAATGCCAGCAATGCTGTAAAGCGCGTATTTAATAAGTTTTGACATATTATTTCTCTCTGCGAGATAGCTATTAATTGTATTCTAAGTCAATCAACATAGGATTTACAGCTTAGTAGATAGTTCAAAGCTCTATCATCACCAAAAATACAGAAACACCGCCACACCAAAAACAATGCGATACCAAGCGAAGCCAGTAAAGTCATGTTTTGCCACGTAGCGAATGAATATTTTAATGACCAATAGTGCCGATATAAATGCGGTAATAAAGCCAACTGCAAACAGATCAAAATCTTGCCAGGAAAGCAGATTGCGATAAGAAACCATTTCAAATGCAGTTGCTGCAAACATAATCGGGATCGCCAGAAAAAAAGAAAATTCTGTGGCGGCTTGGCGCGATAAGCCAAATATAACACCACCTAAAATGGTTGCGCCAGAACGAGATACGCCAGGGATAAGCGCTAGTGTTTGCGCAAAACCAATTTTAAGCGCGTGCTTCCAATCCATGTTATTGACTGTTGTGGTATCGGCTTGTGGCGCAAATCGTTCAATAATTAAAATGGTAATTCCGCCTAGAATCAATGTACATGCAACCGTGAGTGGTTTGAAAAGATAATCATTAATTTGATGGTGAAATGTTAGCCCGAGCACAGCGGCAGGTAAAAAAGCCAGCGTTAGATTTATTAAAAGTCGTTGTGATGTTTTTTCGCTAAAGGCAGTGACAGTCACGTGGCCGATTTTGGCGCGATACTCCCAGCACACTGCAAGTATCGCTCCGAGCTGAATCACGATCTCGAACACCTTGCCTTTTTCATCGTTAAAATTGAGTAAATCGCCTGCGATAATTAAATGCCCGGTACTACTAATGGGTAAAAATTCTGTTACGCCTTCAACCAGCCCTAAAATAAAGGCTTTTAATAGTAGTATTAAATCCATATATTTATTTTAACAGTTTATAAAAAATTAAAGGGCAACAATGCGCCCTTATTTTTGTGATGTATAGTGATATTATTTAAACATACCCAATACGGTTGAAAGCATATTACCAGAATCGGCCGTAACCTCACCGTGTGGTGTCATTTTATCTATTACAGCCGGCAAATGTTGTGCAATTTGCGCGCTCAAAGTTTCGGGTGAAATGCCAAATTTAGCGGCCATTTCAGCGATAGCACCACTGCCCAAAACGCTAGAAATTTGGTCGGCAGAAATAGGTAAATTTTCACCTTTTCCAACCCAAGATGCGGCCACATCGCCCAAACCACCCGCTTTAAATTTTTCTAAAACGCCAGCTAAACCGCCATTTTGGTTAAACATTTCCGTAGCCATTTGCGCCATTCCACCTTGCTGTCCACCAAGTTTCCCCAAAACCGCACCTGCTACACTGTCTAATAAACCCATGATTTATCCTTAAATTAAATTAATAAAAATTGCTGGACCGATAGCGTATCTCAAAAACGTTCATTGTTGCGCAAATATCGCCATTGCCCAACTGGTAATTTACCTAAATTTACACTGCCAATGCGGACACGTTTTAGACCAACCACCCGTAAACCCACCATTTCGCACATACGGCGGATTTGGCGCTTTTTGCCTTCGCGCAACACAAAACGTAATTGGTCTTCATTCTGCCAGCTCACTTTGGCTGGTTTGAGTCTTTCGCCATCTAAGCTTAGGCCATGATTTAAGCGCTGTAAATCGGCATCAGACAATGTGCCCTCTACCCGCACCAAATATTCTTTTTCAACGGATGAGTCTTCACCAATCAAATGACGCGCAACACGACCATCCTGTGTAAGTACTAACAAACCTGTCGAGTCAATATCCAAGCGCCCTGCTGGTGCTAGGCCATGCAAAAACCCACGTTGAAACTCCTTGGCATTATAATCATTCAACTCAGGGTCATCTAGCCATTCGTTATCGGGGTGCACCAACACAATCGCAGGTTGGTAACCATCTTCTGCCTGTCCACTCACATAACCCACAGGCTTATGCAGCAAAATCGTCACTTGCTCTGCTTGTTGCTCGTAAGCATAACCACTAATAATAATCTCGGCATCTGGTTTAATGCGTGTACCCAGCGTATCCATAATTATGCCATCTACTTTTACCCAGCCGTTAATAATCCATTCATCCGCTTCACGGCGCGAGCAGATTCCGCGCTCTGCCATCACTTTAGACAAGCGCGGCTGCTCTACATTAACAGGCGATGATTTATAAGCCGCTTTCGCCGCCGCACCATATTGAGGACTAGCAACAGAGTCGTAACCATCTCGTACCTTACCTCCCCGTCGTGGCGCTTGGCGGTATTGTGGTTCATCTCTATTAGGTCTTAGCGTGGTACGCGTATCAATGCCTGCGGGCTTGGCGCGTTTTACCTCTACAGGCTCTGAACTAAATTCGCTTCTTAGCTCACTTCTAAGAGCTCTATTTGCAGCTGGCTTATTTTCAGTAGATTTGCTTTCAATCGCCGGCTCTACAAAAGGATCGCCATGTGCCTTGCCATCAAAACGATGATTGCGCTGAGAGGTAGCAGGTATAGTCTTTGGCAGCGCAACACTGCGGTCGCGCCTTGACGGATCGGCGCGGCGAATAGGTGATTTGGCCATGCTAGGCGTTGCGCCAGTTTTATCTTTATTAATTTTTAAGGTTGCCATAAGGCTGTCAAAAAGCTGGGTTTAAAAAATAATTAAACACTACACTTTTTGATATACCTCACTACCTTTTTTCACAAACTCAATAGCTTTTTCTTGCATACCTTTTTGCAGCGCGTCTTGCTCAGAAATATTCAGAGTCGCTGCATAGTCGCGCACATCTTGCGTAATTTTCATTGAGCAGAAATGTGGGCCGCACATGGAGCAGAAATGCGCTTGTTTAGCGCCATCTTGCGGCAATGTTTCATCGTGGAATTCTTTGGCTTTTTCTGGATCGAGTCCTAAATTAAATTGGTCTTCCCAACGAAATTCGAAACGCGCCTTAGAAAGTGCATTGTCACGAATCTGTGCTCCAGGATGGCCTTTGGCCAGGTCAGCCGCGTGGGCGGCGATTTTATAGGTGATGATGCCGACACGCACGTCTTCTTTGTCGGGTAAGCCCAAATGTTCTTTTGGCGTCACGTAACACAACATAGCACAGCCATACCAGCCTATCATGGCGGCGCCGATGCCTGAGGTAATGTGATCATAACCTGGCGCGATGTCGGTAGTTAATGGGCCTAATGTGTAAAAAGGCGCTTCGCCGCAATGCTCAAGTTGCAGTTCCATGTTTTCTTTAATCAAATGCATAGGCACATGACCTGGGCCTTCAATCATGCATTGCACGTCATGCTTCCAAGCAATTTGGGTGAGTTCACCTAAGGTTTTGAGTTCAGCAAACTGTGCTTCGTCGTTGGCATCGTAGATGGAGCCTGGGCGCAAACCATCGCCCAATGAAAAACTTACGTCATACGCTTTCATGATTTCACAAATGTCTTCAAAATGTTCGTACAAAAAGCTTTCTTTATGATGCGCCAGGCACCATTTCGCCATAATTGAGCCGCCACGCGACACAATGCCCGTCATGCGTTTTGCGGTCATGGGAATGTACGCCAAACGCACACCGGCGTGAATGGTGAAGTAATCCACACCTTGCTCGGCTTGCTCAATCAAGGTATCTCTAAAGATTTCCCAAGTTAAATCTTCGGCTTTACCGTTTACTTTTTCTAGGGCTTGATAAATCGGCACGGTGCCGATTGGCACGGGCGAATTGCGGATAATCCACTCACGCGTTTCGTGGATGTTTTTACCTGTTGATAAATCCATTACCGTATCGCCGCCCCAACGCGTGCCCCACACCATTTTTTCCACTTCTTCACTGATAGAAGAACCCAGCGCAGAATTACCTATATTGGCGTTAATTTTTACCAGGAAATTGCGACCAATAATCATTGGTTCGATTTCTGGGTGATTGATATTTAACGGAATAATCGCGCGGCCGCGTGCCACTTCATCGCGCACAAATTCTGGCGTGATCACTTTGGGAATGCTTGCACCAAAATCATGGCCTTTATGCTGTGTTTGTAGCAATTCGCTCATGTTTTCGCGGTGTTGATTCTCGCGGATGGCAATGTATTCCATCTCTGGCGTGATTATGCCTTTGCGTGCATAGTGCAATTGGCTTACGTTCGCTCCGGCTTTGGCACGGCGCGGTAAGCGCGTTAAGTTAAAACGCATTTCAGCCAGTGCTGGGTCAGTTTTACGTTCAATACCAAAAGCAGAACTTGGACCATCCAATTGTTCAGTATCGCCACGTTCCAATATCCATGAGGCACGCAGGGCAGGCAGGCCGTTACGAATATCAACGCTTACTTTTGGGTCGGTGTAAACGCCAGAGGTGTCATACACCACCACAGGCGGGTTTTTGTCCGCGCCAAACATCGATGGCGTATCGCTTAAGCTAATCTCGCGAAACGGCACTTGAATGTCAGGCCGAGAACCTTGAATATAAATTTTGCGCGAATTGGCAAATGGCTGTTTGGTTGCTGGGTCAATCTCGGCGGTGTTACCTACAAATTTGGTAAGATTTTTGTCGATGGCGTTCATTGGGCAATCCTATGCAATAAAATTATAGGAAAGCATGAAGGCGCTTCCCTACGGCGGCATGACCCGCATCAGGTTCGAAGGGTGATTCTCACTGCCTTAACTGTAAATCTTTCAGAAAAAGCAGACCCCTAGCAATGCACAGAATCTACGCGAAATCGACTAAAAATGCAAGAAAGCATTTCGAAATAAATGCTAAAAAAGTGCGATTAAGATCTTAAAATTTTAGGTATTTTTAATAAAAAATGTTATAAATACACTAAACTACATAAATATTTATGCAACTCTAACTTAGGCTTAACTTATGGTACTCATTGCAATTTATTACGCGCTGGCGATTGCGGTACTCACCCTTCATTTCACGGGACATCTTGAGCGTTGGAACATGGAGTGGTTGGTGTTTGTATTTGCATTAACGGTATTCCCTGCTGTTCTGTACCTTTAATTTCTACCCAACTTTTAAAAGCGATGTTTGCACTAATGGCAGCATCGCTTTTTGTCTAATTTTCATTTAATCTTTGTTGCTTATCTGCTATTTTGTTTGCGTATCGTCAATGCATTGCTCCGTAATATATAAACTTAATTAATCGAACAATGTCCTAATTTGCAATAAAAAACTTCGAACTATAATTACAATTTTTGGAATAAATGAACATGGCAAAATCCTCAACTAAAAAGGTAAAAAAGCTTTCTGAAAAAACTTGGAGCGAGCTCTCTAAAGCTGAGCGTGAAGAGATAGCCGAAATGCTTCTGCACATGGATAGTGTGCGTGACGTTAACGAAGAATACGTTGAGCAGAGAACCTTTGGGCAGCGCGCGGCTGATGGTGTTGCTAGAGTGGCAGGTTCTTGGTCTTTTATTATTATATTTATTTTGTGGTTGCTGGTTTGGGCGTATCTCAACACAGAAGTGCTTGGCCCTCGTAAAGAAGCATTTGACCCATATCCCTACGTTTTCCTTAACTTAATACTTTCTATGCTGGCTGCGGTGCAAGCACCTATTATTATGATGTCGCAAAACCGCCAAAGTGCGCGTGATAGGCTAGATGCGGAAATTGACCACGAGGTGAATCTGCGTGCAGAACTAGCGATTCATAGTTTAGATGAGCGCATAGAAGCATTAGAACAAAAGTTAGATGAAGTAAAATTGCTGATTTTAGCAGACCAAAAACAACTAGTTCATTGAATGAATTGAGAAAAAATGGAACGCTGGGTTTTATATGCAATTATTTCGATGCTATTCGCAGGGTTTACTGCTGTTGTCGCTAAGCAAGGTTTGGCAGGCATTTCAGCCGAGTTGGGCCTAACGGTTCGTACGCTATTTGTGTGCGCGTTTGTGTTGGTTTTTGCCGCGCTATCAGTATCACCCAGTGAAATTAAATCGCTACAAAAAGTGAATTATATTTGGCTTGGCTTATCAGGTATCACCACCGCTGGTTCTTGGATTTTCTACTATAAAGCGCTAAAAATGGGTGATGTTGCCACCGTTGCCCTTATCGATAAAGGCAGCGTGGTTATTGCGATATTGCTCGCTTGGTGGCTACTTAAAGAAGCCATTACTTTACAAATAGCCCTTGGTGCGATGCTGATTGTGGCTGGCTTGTTCGTCATAGCAAAAAAATAACCTTCAAAATTTTTTCATAAAAAATTTGTTGACAAGTGTTACTTAACAATGTTAATTTAACAATGTTAAGTATTGGTTATATTCGGATTAAGTGAAGCTCGTGGGTATCTTTGGTGTCATCGTTACTTTGCTAACACTTTGAGCCATTATTGGGTGGTACTAAACCGCAATAAGTAAAAAAGAGGAGAACATCATGGAATATGCACTCATTACAGGCGCATCAAGCGGAATAGGGTTTGAATTAGCAAATATAATGGCTGAAAAAGGCCACAATTTGATTTTGGTTGCACGTAGAGAAGCGGCTTTGCTAGATTTAAAAACCCACTTAGAAAAATCATATCAGGTTATGGTTGATGTAGTTACAATGGATTTATCAAAGCCAGGGCAGGCGCAGGCTTTATATCAGCATTGTGCTAATCATCAGCTCACAGTGAATTGTTTAATTAATAATGCGGGTTACGGTGACTATGGCAAGTTTGACTTGAGCAAATTAGAAATTTACCAAAATATGCTACAACTTAACATTATGGCCTTGACAGAGCTAACGGCGCTATTTTTAGATGAAATGAAAAAGCGTAAATCTGGGCGTATATTAAATGTGGGTTCTACTGCAGCATTTCAACCAGGACCTAATTTTGCAGTCTATGCCGCAAGTAAAGCTTATGTAATGCAATTTACCGAAGCATTGAATTTTGAACTACGTGGAACAGGGGTAAGAGTTACGCTGCTTACTCCGGGTGTGACAAAAACTGGATTTGTGAGTCGTGCCAACATGAGTGCAGCAGCTAATACAAAAAGTGGGGTAATGGCTGCAAAAACTGTTGCTTTGGCTGGATACAAGGCAATGATGGAAGGTAAGCTCAATACTATACCAGGATGGAAGAATCAGATACTAGCCTTGGGTAGTAAAACCATGCCATCACGAGAGTTACTGTTACAAATTACAGGAAGAATACTTAGAGACACCAGAGAACCTCAAAAGAAACTAGAAAATGCCGCCTAAACCAAAAACAGACGCAGAACGCCAACAACTACGTACATTGATTATCGATGCCGCGCGCGAGTTATTTGTGTCAAGAGGTGTAGAGGCGGTGACCATGCGCGAGATAGCCAAGCGCATTGGCTATTCGGCCACCAGTATTTATTTGCATTTTGCTGACAAAGAAGCCTTATTGCGTGCAATTTGCGATACCGATTTTTTAGCACTAGCAACCAGTTTAAAAGACATTTTACAAATTGCTGACCCAGTTGAACGCATGCATGCGCTAGGCCGCGGCTACGCACAGTTTGCGTTAACGCACCCCAATCATTATCGCCTGATGTTTATGGCAGAGCGCACACCCTGCGACCCAGCAGAATCAAGTTTGCAACAAAATAATGCAGAACAAGATGCCTATTTTCAACTAAAAAGCGTGGTGAGTGATGTGCATATGGCAGGGCATTTTAGGGCTGATTTACAAGATGTAGATTTAATCGCGCAGACCATATGGGCGGGTACACATGGTGTGTGCTCGCTACAAATTAATATGGCACAATATAAATGGGTGAATTGGAGCGACATTTCGGCTCGATTGCAGTTAATGGAAGTAGTAATGATGCGCGGACTTTTGAAAGAAAAAACATGAAAAAAATAATCACTTTTTTAGCATTAATTAGCCTATTGTCGGCTTGTCAAAAGCCCGTAGAGTCACCGCCACCGCCACGCCCAGCATTAGTCACAATTGTAGGCAAAACGTCTGCCAATAACGCGATGGTGTTGGTGGGCGAGGTGAAATCTCGCTTTGAATCGAATCAAGGTTTTAGAATTAAAGGCAAAATTATTGAGCGTAAAGTGGATGTAGGCAGTTCGGTTAAAAAAGGTCAAGTACTTGCCCGCTTAGATGCTGCTGACACTAATTTAAGCGCCGCTGCGGCTTCGGCAGATGTGCGTGCTGTGGAGGCAAGCCGTGCGCTGGCTAATTCTGAAGTAGAACGCCAACGCCAACTTGTTGATAAAAAGTTTATTTCACAATCAGCCTTAGATAAATACGAGGCGGAACTAAAAACTGCGGATGCGCGCGTTAATCAAGCCAAAGCGCAAGCAGCAGTTTCGGGCAACCAATCGCGCTATACCGCGTTGGTGGCCGATAGAGATGGTGTGGTTACGCAAATACACGCCGAGCCAGGACAAGTGGTAGATGTCGGTGAAATGGTGGCGCAAGTTGTGGATACCAAACAAATTGAGGTGCTGGTAGCGGTGCCAGAATCGCGCATGGCTGGTTTGAAAGTTGGTGATAAGGTGACGATAAAGCTGTGGGCTGACCGTGAAAAAACTTACAACGGCAAAGTGCGCGAAATAGCGCCAGCAGCCACTTCCACCACGCGTGCGTTTGATGTGCGGGTAGCAATTACTGATACGGATGAGGCAGTCAAGCTGGGTATGACAGCAGGTGTGCGGTTTGCACAAATTGAAGCAGATGAAATCATTATTCCATCGGGCGCACTCACGCAATTAAACGGCAAAACCAGCGTTTGGGTGATTGATAAAAAAGGAGTAGCAAATCCACGCGAAGTCACTGCTGGCCAATATACAGAAAATGGTGTGATGATTACCAGCGGCTTGCAGGCAGGCGAAATGGTGGCGATTGCGGGCGTGCATACGCTGTTAAAAGGCCAAAAAGTACAAGCAAAGAATTGAGACCGCTCCGTGACCGAAAATCAGCCGCAACTAGAAAAATCGCGCTTCAATCTCTCTGAGTGGGCGCTAAACCATCAAACATTAGTGTTGTATTTAATGTTGATGCTGACGGTTTCCGGCCT
>JANYGD010000055.1 GCA_025359405.1 Methylotenera sp.
ATCGATTTAAAGTCTGTTATTTTAAAATCGCCTTTGCGCCATATGGTCACACCAGGCGGGTTTACCATGTCAGTCGCCATGACCAATTGTGGGAAATTAGGCTGGATTTCGGATAGAAAAGGATATTGTTATACTACGCTGGATCCTGATTCTGGTGCGCCTTGGCAGGCCATGCCTGCAAGCTTTTTGGCGCTCGCAATTTCAGCTGCAGCAGAAGCTGGATTCGCCAACTTCGTGCCAGATGCTTGTTTGATTAACCAATATAAACCAGCCGGACGCATGACTTTGCATCAGGACAAAAATGAATTGGATTTTAGCCAGCCGATTGTTTCGGTTTCACTTGGTGTGCCTGCCATTTTTTTGTTTGGAGGATTTGAGCGCTCCGATAAGCCCATGAAAATACTGCTTGAGCATGGTGATGTAGTGGTATGGGGAGGGGTGTCTAGACATAGATTTCACGGTATTCAACCTGTTAAACTCAGCTATCATCCTACGTTTGGAGATTGTCGAATTAATTTAACCTTTCGCCAAGCAGGCTAACCTAAAGCTAGGTTAGGCGTTCAAGTTGCAAACGGTTAAAATGGTGTTTTTACGTTCATTCAATTGCATCAATGTTAGTTGATACTAAACAAGCCATCGTGTTACTCAAACAAGGCCAAGTAGTGGCGATTCCCACGGAAACTGTCTACGGTTTGGCGGCAGACGCGAGTAACGACAAGGCTTTGCGGCAAATATATGCCATTAAGCAACGTCCTGCCGATAACCCGCTGATTGTGCATATTGCCGCTGCCAGCCAAATAAGCGATTGGGCGGCAGAGTTTCCACCGTTGGCGCAAAAACTCGCCAAGGCGTTTTGGCCGGGGCCATTTACACTGGTGTTGCCCGCCAAGCCACATGTATCCTTGATTGTGCGTGGCAACCAGCCAACCGTGGCCTTGCGCGTACCAAGTCACGAACTAGCTTTGCAATTACTAAAGGAAAGTGGTTTGGCGCTGGCAGCACCTTCGGCTAATAAATTCACGCAGTTGAGCCCAACGACAGCTAGTCATGTGGCGACCAGCTTGGGCGAAGACATTCCAGTGCTGGATGGCGGTGCGTGCAAGGTGGGAATTGAATCAACAATTGTGAGTGTGATAGGTGATGATTGGCAATTGCTGCGTTTGGGCATGGTGTCAGAAGCCAGTATTGAAACGCTTGCTGGCAAACCTGCTTTAAAAAATCAAGTGGATTTACCTAAAGCACCAGGTCAACATTTGCTGCATTATTCGCCAAAAACGCCGATTAAATTGTTTCCATCGCGTGAGGCGCTAATTAATTACGTTAAGGTATCGAAAAAAAGTTGCGCGGCTTTGCTAATTGGCGAAGGCGAGGACATAGATAAGCTGCCAAATTGTCAGCATCTTACTTTGTCCAAACAAGCCATGCAGGCGGCCAAACAGCTCTACAGCGCGCTACATACGATGGATGCGTTTAACGTAGAGCAGTTATTAGTGGAAGCGCCGCCTAATGCGCCGGAATGGTTGGCTATTTTGGACAGACTTACGCGCGCAGCACATTAAAATTGTTACTTGTTTTCTAGTTAAAAAGCGAGTAGTTTAGCACTATTAGTAGGCTGAGTTTAAGAGGTAGCCATGGACAATAAGTATGGTTTAGGCAGCAGTAAAGTGGCGACAGAACACCACGAAACGCACCATAAAACTGCCGTCACGCACCCAACCAATTGCAAGTTTTGTAACAGCACTAATTTGACTTTAAGCCCCAGCATGCATGATCACCGTTGCAATGATTGCGGCGAATGGCAGAATGACGTGCCGCAGGGTTATTCGACAGGCAGAGCGGCAGATTACTGATTAGCGGCGGACTATTGGTTATTTTTTTAGTGCCTCGCTAAACTCATCATCTAACTCGTTATCAAGCGTTTTTAGCGCAACATGTGTTTTTTCCACTTCGTCTGTTTTTCCTGCACGATTTGCAATTAATCCAAGCTCGATGAGCGTTGCAACGTGTTGCGGGTGCAAGTTTAAAACTTGTTGAAAATATTGATTCGCTTTGTTCAGGTCACCTAAATTCTCTTCCGCTACTCCCGCATAGAATAAGGCCTCTGGGCTGGTTGGTTCTTTAGCAATCCATTCTTGCGACACTAATTTAAGGTCTGCCCATTTTTGATTTTGATACGGTAAAATCACGCGCATAAAAAATGGCCGCAATGTTTCTGGCGCGTCCCAAAACGGTGAAATATCGGTTTTCAGTGATTCTGTCTCAGGCGCATTCAGTAAAGCTTTCACCCATTTTACCGGCACGTTATAAAAATAGGCACCGTGGCCCGGGCTTTTAAAGGTGCTAATGGCGATGAGTTTGCCGTCATTATCGAATACTGGACTGCCACTAGCACCCATCACAAAAGAGGCGTCGGTACGCACAATTTGGCCGTCATCCAGTGCATATAAGGCTTTGATTTTGCCGTAAGTGGATTGTGGTCTGGGTGGGTCACCAGGAAAGCCAATAGAAAATATCGCCTGCTCGTATTTAAGCGCTTCAGAATCGCCTAATTCTACAGGTTTTATATCAAGAAATTGAAAACGCAAAATACATACGTCATGCTTCCAATCGGCGCGCATCGCATCTGGTGTAAAGCTATCGCCAAATTTGGTGATTTTAGCGCCAAGTGCGTTGGCTAAAACGTGGCAATTGGTGGCGACTAAATCTTTGGCCACCACCACGCCTGTGCCCACTCCATGTCCACCAGATTTGGTGGCAACATGTACTTTTACAACAGAAGCTTTAAGTTGATACACAAGCTCGTTACTTGGTTCTGCATAGACTGCATTGTGAAAAACAATCAGCACTAGAAAAGCCAAGAATGAACGCATAAATGTACTTTCTTTATAGGTATTTATTTTTAGGTGTTTAGTTAAGTGACAGTGGATGAAAAAAATAATTCTTAAATTTGTAATGTATATTGCCAAATTTAATTTGTTTTATGTGTGACAAATCTCACAAAGCTTGTAAAATAGCGGCACTTCAGTTTATATAAAAATTATGCTTGTCCAATCGCACATTGTTGATGTCTCTGCCCCCACAGGCGCGATGCGCACCCACGTACATCGCCCCAAAGAAGATAATTCTAAACGTAATAAAAAAATCCCAGCAGTATTATTCTACTCCGAAATTTTTCAGCAAACAGGTCCAATTGCGCGTGCGGCTTGTTATTTAGCAGGTCAAGGCTATGCAGTCATTGTGCCAGAGGTTTTTCATGAATTAAACCCAATTGGTACGGTGTTAGGCTACGATGAAGCGGGTCGACAAAAAGGCAATGCGGATAAAGCCACAAAAGATGTGCAAGGTTACGATACAGATAATCGCTCTATGATTGAATGGCTAAAAAAGCAAACATGGTTCAACGGTAATTTGGGTGCGATGGGGTTTTGCATTGGTGGCCATTTGGCATTCCGCGCGGCCTTGCAGCCAGAGGTGTTAGCAGCGGCTTGCTTTTATGCTACTGATTTACATACCAATTTAATTCCAAATCAGCCAAATCAACATAGTATGGATAGATTGGCTGACATCAAAGGCGAGCTGATGATGATTTGGGGCAAGCAAGATACTTATATTCCAGTAGTAGAGCGTTTGATGCTATATCAAAGACTTACTGAGGCCAATTTAAATTTTACATGGCATGAATTTAACGGTCAGCATGCGTTTATGCGCGATGAAGATGCGCGCTACGATGCAGAGCTTGCATCAATAGGCAATCAATTAGCTTTGCAATTGTTTAGTAGAGTTTTATAGTAATAACTGTAGGAGTTGTACGCAAAACGAGAGCCAAAAGCTTGAGTTTTAATTTTTAATTTAAATTACCCATTTAAGAGAGCTTTTAAAGAGAACAATATGACCACAAAAAACGCTGATATTGGCCTAGTTGGCCTAGCCGTAATGGGGCAAAACCTTGCCCTTAACATTGCCGATCATGGCTACACAATTGCGGTTTACAACCGCGACCCGAAGAAAATGCAGAATTTTATTAAAGAGTGCAAAGTCAATGAGCCTTCGCATGCCAATGTGGTTGGGCATGCCGATTTAGCCTCTTTCGTACTCAGCATTAAAAGTCCGCGCAAAATTATTTTGCTAGTAAAAGCAGGCAGCGCGACCGATGTGACCATTAATGCTTTGTTGCCATTTTTAGAGCAAGGCGACATTATTATTGATGGTGGCAACTCATTGTGGACAGATACCATTCGCCGTGAAAAAGAGCTGGCAGTGAAAGGCATTGATTTCATTGGTTCTGGCGTATCTGGTGGTGAAACTGGCGCACGTTTTGGCCCAAGTTTAATGCCCTCTGGCACTCGTAAAGCATGGGCAAGTTTAGAGCCGATTTGGCGTGATATTGCGGCTAAAGTAAATAATGAGACTGGTGAGCCAATCGAAGGTGGTAAGCCAGGCAAACCTGTTGAAGGTGATTTTTCTTGTGCGGAATATATCGGCCCAGACGGCTCTGGCCACTATGTGAAAATGGTGCATAACGGCATTGAGTACATTGATATGCAGTTGATTTGCGAAGCTTATTGGCTCATGAAAAACTTGCTTGGTATGCAGGCAGATGAAATCGGCAAAGTGTTCCAAGAGTGGAATAAAGGCGAACTTTCTAGCTATTTGATTGAAATCACGGGTGATATTTTGCAACAAAAAGACCCAATGGGACCTGGCTTTTTGGTGGATAAAATTCTGGATGCAGCTGGCCAAAAAGGCACTGGCCAATGGACTGCAGCGAATGCGCTTGAGCTTGGCGCGCCCGCCAATGCGATTGCGGCCGCTGTTTATGCGCGCGCACTTTCAAGTTTAAAAGAAGAGCGCGTTGCAGCAAGTAAAATATTAAAAGGCCCAGTTATTCATCTAGAGACTGACAAAAAAGCCATTATCGAAGCGATTAAAAGTGCGCTATATTGCAGCAAAATTTGTGCTTATGCGCAAGGCTTTCAACTCATTGATAAAGCGCAAGTGGCGTATAACTGGAAACTTAATTTTGGTGAGATTGCGCAGATTTGGCGCGGTGGCTGTATTATTCGCGCACGCTTTTTGCAAAAAATCACTAATGCATATGCGCTGAATTCACGTTTGAAAAATTTGATGTTGGATCCTTATTTCACCAATGCCATGAACGAAGGCCAAGCGGGTTGGCGCAAAGTGATTGCGCTGGCGGTTACCAATGGTATTCCCGCACAGGGCTTTAGTGCGGCGTTGGCGTATTATGATGGTTATCGTAGCGCGGTATTACCTGCTAATTTGCTGCAAGGACAACGAGATTATTTCGGCGCCCATACCTACGAGCGTGTGGACCAGCCGCGTGGTCAGTTCTACCATTTGGATTGGCCAGAGCCGAAGCGCCCACAGTTATCGATTGAGTAATTAGCTGAAAACTAAGTGGGTTGGCTAAGAAGCCGCCCACTTTGTTGCTGAAAAGAATTAAGTTAAGTTTTTTAAACTAAACGCAGTCGTTATAAGCTTCAAACATGCGACTATAGTTTGGTTGCTTTTCTGAACCCACATTGGATTCTTGCGCTTTTACTGTTTCAGCTTTTTGAATAATGGTAGGTTTAAAAGCTTGTTTACTTAGCTTGGGTTTACTTAGCCCTGGTTGTGTTACGTGTTTTACATTCGCTGCTTGCATTATATTTTCCTTTTGGGAGTTAAGACTACTGGAATTTTGTTCCTGTAGCGTGTGAGTATAATTTATCAAAAAAATTCATTACTTTCATAGGTTTAGTTATTAAACTTATAAAATCATTACATTTTCATATATAACGCGGATAATCTGTTGCGGAATACACAAAAATAACTATTTTTATCTTAAGTTAAGTATAAGCAAGTGTTGTACCAAACTAATTAAGAGAAAAAATGAGTGATTAAAATACTGTAGAATCGGTACACAAAAGTCTAAAAACGCCCGTAAAATATAGGTTTCCAGTAAAATTAAAATACCAATGCAAATTTCTATCAATGGCAACTTGAAGCAGTTCGATGGCGAGAATATGACAATTTCTGCGCTAATTGTGACACTTAATTTAACTGGTAAGCGCTTGGCGATAGAAAAAAATGGTGAAATTGTGCCACGTAGCCAATTTTCTGAAACAAAATTACACGATGGCGATAAGCTAGAAATTGTGGGCGCTGTCGGCGGTGGATAAGATTTTATGAGTGAACAATTGATTATTGCAGGTAAACCTTACCACTCACGTTTGTTGGTAGGTACTGGTAAATATAAAGATTTTGTCGAAACGCGGGCGGCGATAGACGCGAGCGGCGCGCAGATTGTCACTGTAGCTATACGCCGCACTAATATCGGACAAATCGCAGGTGAGCCTTCACTGCTAGAGTATTTACCATCAGAAGAGTTCACTTATTTGCCCAACACCGCAGGTTGTTATTCGGCCGACGACGCGGTGCGCACTTTGCGTTTAGCGAGAGAGTTGTTAGATGGTCACAAATTAGTGAAACTAGAAGTACTGGGCGACCCAAAAACGTTGTACCCGAATGTGATAGAGACTATCGCTGCCGCAAAAATCCTGGTAAAAGATGGTTTTGATGTGATGGTATATACCTCGGATGACCCGATAATTGCCAAACAGCTTGAGGATATTGGTTGTTGTGCGGTGATGCCATTAGCCTCGCTGATTGGTTCTGGCATGGGTATTTTGAACCCATGGAATTTACAAATTATTATCGAAAATGCCAAAATCCCCGTGCTGGTGGATGCGGGCGTAGGATGCGCGGGAGATGCTGCCATTGCCATGGAGCTGGGTTGCGACGGCGTGTTGATGAACACTGCCATTGCCGCCGCGCATGACCCTATTATGATGGCGGGCGCGATGAAAAAAGCCATTGAAGCGGGTCGCGAATCTTTTCTTGCAGGCCGTATGCCAAAAAAATTGTATTCAGCATCCCCCAGTTCACCGACAGCTGGCATGATTAGCTAATATGAGCGCTAGCAGCCTAAAATATGCGTTTAAAGTGAGTGTTGAAACCGCGTATTTGCAGGATCAATCCAAGCCAGACGACAATCAATATGCGTTTGCCTACACGGTGACCATTAGCAATGTGGGTAGCGTTGCGGCGCAACTGATTAGCCGTCATTGGATTATTACCGATGCTAATAATCATGTGCAGGAAGTGAAAGGTTTGGGCGTGGTTGGCGCCCAACCTCTATTGCAGCCCAATCAGCAATTTGAATACACTAGCGGCACATTATTGGCCACGCCTGTTGGCTCAATGCGCGGTACTTATCAAATTGTGGCCGAAGACGGTACCATGTTTGATGCAGTGATTGAATCGTTTACCTTGGCCGTGCCCAAAATGTTAAATTAGATTGAATAATGTGAATAAATATTTAATTTTATTCTGCGTGATTTTGCTCACCTCCTCTTGTGCAAACCGAAATGTGAAGCCTAGCGTTCAAAAAGTGGTACAAAAAAGTACTCAAACGTGGGATTGCACACAGCAAACCGCACCACCTATTCAGTTACCAGATCGGCCTAATTCAAACGTAGACACTAGGCCTGTAACACCAGCAAGCACACTAGATTATGCGCTATTAAAGCCGGCCAATTGGAGTGACATAGACGGTTTTGCTGAGGATGATCTGAGTGCTGCTTGGGGCGCCTGGACGCAGAGTTGCAGCACATTAATGAATAAGCCGCAGTGGCAAGCTGTATGCGCTACCGCTAAAACACTCAAAAAGCCCAATAAACAAGTAGTTCAAGCTTATTTTGTGCAAAACTTTAATGTCTATAGCGCCACTAATTTAGATGGCACGGATACTGGGCTGATTACGGGTTATTACGAACCTTTGCTCAAAGGGAGCCGCACCAAATCTAGTCAATATCCCTATCCACTGTATCGTCAGCCGAACGATTTAGTTACGGTGGAATTAGGTGATGTGTACCCAGAGCTTAAAAACAAACGCGTGCGCGGAAAATTGGTGGCCAATAAGCAAGATGGACAAAAATTAGTCCCTTATATGACACGTGCCGAAATTGAGGCAACGCCTGCTCCACTTGCGGGAAGTGAGTTGTTGTGGATTAACGATATTATCGATGTTTTCTTTTTGCAAGTACAAGGCTCAGGTTTGGTGAAGCTGGATAATGGTGAAAATGTGCATGTTGGTTATGCAGATCAAAACGGTCAAATTTATAATTCAATTGGCCGTATTTTGGTTGATCGCGGCGAATTGACCTTAGATCAAGCTTCGATGCAAGGCATTAAAAATTGGGCGCGTAGCAACATGAACAAGTTGCGTGATTTACTCAATAGTAATCCAAGCTACGTATTTTTTAGAGAGTTGCCAGCAGGTCTGCCAGGCCCATTGGGGGCGCTTGGTGTGCCAATTTCCGCCGAACGTAGCGTTGCTGTTGACCCAAAATTTGTGCCACTAGGTGTGCCACTATTTTTATCCACTACGCAGCCCAATAGCACAACCCCGCTTAAACGCTTGATGGTAGCGCAAGATACAGGGGGTGCCATTAAAGGTGGTGTGCGGGCGGATTTCTTTTGGGGTGCAGGTGACGATGCGGGTAAGCTGGCTGGTGCAATGAAACAAACGGGGAAAATTTGGGTGTTATTACCTAAAGATTTTCAATTTCCTAAGTAATATCTAAGCAAATAAAAAAGGGCGCATGGGGCGCCCTTTTAAACAAATAAACGTTAACTTATTTATTCATAACGTACATTGTAACTTCGAAACCGAAACGCATTTCAGTAGCAGCTGGTTTTGTCCACATAGTAATCTCCTTAGGTTAGAATTCGTTTGCTTTGTTTTCACAACTGCATAACGTGATTTGTATATTACGCGCTTGCAAAAATCCACGCCTATTTAAAGCGCTTAAATCCACCTAGTGATTTTCATTAGATTATTAGCGTTTTACCCAAGCTACAAAAGTGCTCAAGTATTCTGGCTGGCGTATGCACAGGTAAACGGTTACCAGTACATTTAACAGAGCGGTGGCTAAAAACAATTGTGGAATGCTATAGCCTTGTTTAAATACCAGCACCGAAAATCCTGCAGAAACTACCATAAATAAGGCGTTAACGATGTTATTGGCGGCAATCATGCGTGATTGAAAGCCACTTTGGGAGCGGGTTTGAATCAACACGTATAGCGGTACTATGTAGAAGCCACCAAATAGGCCGATTAAGGCAATATCTGCCAGCAAATGCCAGTGACGCAACACACTGATGAAGCTTGAGTAACTTTGAATAGCAACGCTGCCAGCCCCATAGATGCTAATGCTTGAGGCATATAAATCTGCGCCGAAAAGTGTTAAACCAATTGCGCCGAATACTACAAGCCCAAGCTCGACACGGCCTTTGGAGAGCTTTTCACATAACAGTGAGCCAAGTCCAATGCCTAATGAGAACACGGTTAACAGTAAAATAAACACACTTTCGTCACCGTGCAGCACTTGTTTTGCTAGGTTTGGAAACTGTGTCAGCAGCGTCGCACCGTAAAACCAAAACCAAGAAATAGCGATAATCGCCAACCAAATTTGCTGCTGGCTCCATATCAATTTTACGTTGCAAATGGTTTCGGTAATCGGGTTCCAATTGATTTTTAGGCTGGCATCTGCCGCTGGTGTATGTGGCACACCACGGCTTGTCCAATAACCTATAACGGCTATTAGCAAAATGGCAATGCTGGTGAGCAACTCGTGCTGGGTCTGTGTGGCCAGCCATGCGCCCGACACTTGGCCGAGCAAAATCGCCACAAAGCTGCCCATTTCTACCATGCCATTGCCGCCGATGAGCTCGTGTTCTTTTAAATGTTGAGGCAGATAAGAATATTTCACCGGCCCAAACAGTGTGGAATGCATGCCCATCATGAATAAGGCCGCGCCTAGCAACCAAATGTTGTGCAGAAAAAAGCCGCTACTGGCAAACAGCATTATGCCGATTTCAAATATTTTTACGAGGCGAATAATCTGCGATTTTTCATATTTATCAGCAATTTGTCCCGCAGTGGCCGAGAACAAAAAGAACGGCAATATAAACACTGCTGGCAGCAAGGTGGCCAGTGTTGCTCCATCTATAGTGGTAAGGCTGGCCGCGTGAAAAGCCACCAGTGTGATGAGCGCAGTTTTAAACATATTATCGTTAAACGCGCCCAAAAATTGCGTAAAAAAGAAAGGACGAAAACGTTGTTGTTTAATAAGTTGAAATTGGTTGCTCATGTGGGATAGTTAAGGTAACAGACGTTTTAACCACTGGTTGCAGTACACAAAAGATTGTCGCTAGTAGGATAACGCATGAGCAAACCAGTGGGAATGATGCTTGACATTCTGTTCTTGGCCATATTGACTTGTGTATCACCCGCGCTTGGTTGCCAGTCTGAAGTGACTGGTTTAGCAGGTATGCGGTTAATAAAAACCTACGACGGTTCACTAAGCCGCTTCTGCCATTTGTTTTAGCGTCACATAATCGGTTTTACCTGTGCCTAATAATGGAATCTCTTCAACAGAAATTATTTTCCTAGCCACTGCAAGTTCTGGAAGCCCTAGGTTTTTAGCCACAATTTGTAAATCTTCACGTTTTAGTTTTTTGTCCGAAGTGAATAAGATAATGCTTTCGCCACGCTGCGCATCGGCTTGCGTGCTGGCAGCATGTTGCTGTTCAGGTGCGGCGGTATTGGCGATTTGCTCAACCACTTCTAGCGATACCATTTCTCCAGCCACTTTGGCGAAGCGTTTGACGCGGCCTCTAATATGGATATAGCCTTCGGCATCTATTTCCACAATGTCGCCCGTGTTGTACCAGCCATCTGCGGGTGGATAAAGCGTGCCAGGGTTATCGAAAAGATAGTAACCCATCATGACGTTTTCGCCACGCACATGTAGCAAGCCACCATTATCTATGCCAGGAACCGCTTCCAGCTTGGCTTCCATGCCAGGCACCAATTGGCCAACGCTACCATTTAAATTAGCCATTGGCGTGTTGATAGCAACTGCAGGTGCGCATTCGGTAGTGCCATAGCCTTCTAAAATGCGGATGCCAAATTTTTCTTGATAGGTTTTGCGCACTTCCTCATTTAGTTTTTCGGCGCCAGCCACCACAATTCTGAGTTTATAAAAATCGTAAGGATGGGCAAATTTAGCATAGTTGCATAAAAAAGTGCTGGTGGCGAAAAATATAGTGCAATTGCGGTCGTAAATTAATTCAGGAATCACTTTGTACTGCAATGGCGAAGGAAAGATGTTAATTTTTATACCGTTGAGAACGGCGATTAGCGAGCCAGTAAATCCAAACGAGTGAAACACTGGCAACACCATCATCATTTTATCGGTGGGGTTAAAATCAAGCACGGCGAGAATTTGCGCTACATTGGCCAAAATGCTTTTATGTGAGTGCACCACGCCTTTTGGTTTGCCTTCTGAGCCGGAAGTAAATAGCACCACCGCTGTTTGCTCGGGCGTATTGGTTTCCATCGCTGAACGGGGGTAATGCAAGGCGTAGCCCATAAGCCAGGCGCGATCCATCATGCCAAAATCGGTGCGTAAGTCTTCTAAATAAAGAATATTAAGGTTTTGTAAACTTTCAATAACATTCTCTAATTTGGCTGTTTCAATAAATTTGTGCGAGGTAATAATAGTTTTGATATTGGCCGCAAAACAGGCGTTTTGCATACCCGCCGTGCCAGAGGTGTAATTGAGCATGGCAGGCACGCGGTTAAACGCGCTCATGCCTAAAATAAGCGCAAGCGTGTTAGTAATATTAGGCATAAGCACACCAACTACTTCACCCGAGTTACTCACTTTCGAGGCTATTCTGCCTAAAGCGAGGCTTTTTTTCAGTAATTCTTGGTAGGTTTCTTCTGTTTCATTAAAATCTTCAATCAGTTTGTAGCCGCCACCAAATTTATCAATTGCGTCCAGGAAAGCCTCAAACAAAGTGCGACTTTTTTGCGATTGAAATAGCATTTTTTGCATCACGCTGCGCATACCCTCTCCCGCGATGCGGCGTCGCTGCTTGGCCGAGGGGAAACTATGGTGCGATGGCTTGGGCATGATGACGGTGGTGGTTGGCATGATTGTGAGCGTAACTCTGGGCAGCAATTTTCTTGGATGATGCTCTGACAAGTGCCCAAAATAGGATTCAGCTGCACCATCAATGCGTACCGGCAAAATGATAGCACCCGTTTTGCCAGCAACAAAACCTGGGCCGTCATATACTTTCATCAAGCTGCCTGTGAGCGTGATGCGGCCTTCGGGGAAAATCACCACGTTTTCGCCAGATTCTAACAAGCGAATGACTTTTTTCATGGCGAGCGGATTGGTAGGATCAACCGCCAGATAAGGCGTTAAGCGCAAGGCTTGCCTAAATGCCCATTTTTTTAGCACCGAAGTGTGCACCACAAACGTGGCTTTTTTGGGTAAAAATAGGCCGAGCAATAAGCCATCTAAAAATGATTCGTGATTGGCAACAATCAGTAAGCCATTTTCTTGCGGAACGTTCTCTAAGCCACGTACTTTAACGCGAAACAGAAATTCACTAATAAAACGTAGCATGCTTGCTAACATACGAAGTCGCCTAAATCTCGTTTTTTATATGGTCTAAAACGTTTTCAATCTCGGTAATGATAAGTGTTTTGTTGACCCAAAAAAACACTTCTTTGCCCACTTTTTCGCTGCTTAACGCGCCACTGCGATGCAAAAGTTTTAAGTGATGCGTGATTGCAGTGCGACTAAGTTTAGAGCTGGCGACAATTTGTAAAATATTCAGCCGCTCATTTTTTTCAAATGCTAATAGTACACGCTGGCGTTGCTCGTCACCTAATGCGACGAACAATTCGGAAATGTTTTTCCATTCTTTTGGAATCTCGGCAACTAACTTCATAACCATATAATTAGTTATTTAGTTATATTTGTCAATAGTCAATGAAAAAATATCGAAAATGTTAGTAAGAGCAAAACCTATGTAGCAGTATAACTAATAGCTTGAATTAGCGGGGAGTTGAATTTTAGCTTACGGGTTGCTATAACTAAAAAAGCGGGCGCATATGCGCCCGCTTTTAATTGAACAGATCAAAAACAACTAGAGGTTGTAAGCAGATTCTCCATGGTCAGCGAGATCCAATCCAACTTCTTGATCTTCATCGCTTGAACGAATGCCGATTGTCATCTTCAATATCCACAGAATAATCAATGCAACCGCACCAGACCAAGCCAGTGTGATGCCTATATCCCATAGTTGGGAAATGATTTGTGCGCTAGCATTAAAATCACCAACCTTATTGGCTACATAGTCATATACGCCAGTTCCGCCAAAGGCAGGATTAACAAATATACCTGTACCAAGAGAGCCGATAATACCACCAACGCAGTGTACGCCAAAGGTGTCTAGCGAGTCGTCGTATCCAAGCCATGCCTTTACTTTGGTGGAAGCTATCAAGCAGACTACGCCAGCGGTTGCGCAGATTATCATTGCGCCCATTGGACC
>JANYGD010000058.1 GCA_025359405.1 Methylotenera sp.
CCGAATTTGGCGAAACCAACCCGTTTTTGCACATGAGTTTGCATTTATCTATACTCGAACAAATCAGCATTAATCAACCCATTGGCATTGTTGGAATTTACGAACAATTAAAGCCTAAACACCAAAATGAGCACGACGCGCAACATGATGTTTTAGAATGTTTGGCCGAAGCTATTTGGCAAGCGCAGCGTAACAATATTAGCTTAGATACCGACTACTATTGGCAACTATTGCAACAAAGTGCTGACAAACCTACCTGAGCCTCGCTTGCCTAAAACTAACTTAAATGGTTAAATGCTAACAATGACAACTCCCAACATGCATGACTGGCTTAAAGAACATGGCGATTTTCTTTATCGATTTGCCTTAGCAAGATTACGCGACCCGCATTTAGCAGAAGATGTAGTACAAGAAACTTTTTTGGCTGCCATCAAAAGCCCCGATTTTGCAGGGCAATCTGCACCACGTACTTGGCTGACGGGTATTTTGAAGCACAAAATTATTGATGTGATGCGTAAAAATATGCGTGAAATTGCGGCCTCTGATTTAATAGCCGATGAAGATGCCAATATGGATGAATTTTTTGATGAAACAGGTCATTGGGCAGAAAAACCATTGGCTTGGGATATGCCTGAAAACGCGCTTGAACAACAACAATTTTTGGGTGTTTTGCAAACCTGTATGGATAAGCTACCAGCCAAATTAGCGCAATTATTTTTGATGCGTGACGTGCACGAAACGGATAACGAAGAAATTTGTAAGGAACTGAATATCAGCGCGACCAATGCTTGGGTGATGCTGTATAGGGCCCGCATGGGATTAAGAAAATGTTTAGAAATCAATTGGCTAGGAGCTTAAAGGTTTAAATATGTTGGATTGTAAACAAGCTAGTCAACTCATTTCACAATCGTTAGATCGTCCATTAACGCTACGCGAACGTTTTGCACTAAAACTACATCTTTTTATTTGTGAATTTTGCAAACGATTTAGTCAACAAGTGCAAAGCTTGCGCGTTGCCATTAAGATGATAACGCATTCTATCGAAGGTAATAACAGTATCGAAATGCCATCAACGGCTAAAAGACGCATTGCAGACTTGGTTGAAACGCATCGCGCACAACCATAAAACTTAACTTACTGAATAGGAATTACATGAACTCAACAAATAAACCTTTATCTTTGGCAGTAGCTGGTGCATTGGCACTCACTATTGGCGCTGCTAGCGCAAACCCTGCAAGCAACCCTTTCATGATTAAATCGCTCTCTAGCGGTTATCAGGTGGTCGATACTAGCACTGATACTGGCACCAAAATGAAAGACGGCAAATGTGGTACTGGCAAATGCGGTGCTAACAAGAAAAAAGTCATGGAAAAAGCCAAAATGGAAAAAGAAATGGCTGACAAAGGCAAAGAAGGTTCATGCAGTGCAGATAAAATGAAAGACGGCTCCTGCAGCGCAGAAATGAAAGCCAAATAAGGCTCATGTTATCACGACAAAATGATGACGTTTGAGCTGTGCTTAATTGGCATTATTAGCTAACATTAAAGGCGTTGGTTTGGGGCTAAAGCGTGAGCTAATTCCCCAAATTCAGCGCCTTTTTAATGGCCCATCAATTGCAAATATTAACTTTGTAGAAATCGCGCCAGAAAACTGGATTGACGCAGGCGGCAAGACTGCAGCTGACTTAGCCTGGTTTGTAGAGCGCTACCCGATTGCTTGCCACGGTTTGTGCCTTTCTTTGGGCGGCCCAGATCCGCTGAATACCGGCTTTTTAAAACAAGTTAAGCAGTTTCTAGCTACCAATAAAATCCTGCTCTACACCGAACATTTAAGTTATTGCAGCGACATCCAGCGGGGCAAAGCCGGATATTTATACGACTTACTGCCGATTCCATTTACTGAAGATGCCGTCAAATATGTGGCGCAACGCATCCGCCAAACCCAAGATATTTTGGGTCAGCGCATTGCGGTAGAAAATACTTCGTTTTATGTAGCTGCACCCATTTCTAGCATGGACGAAATCACGTTTTTAAACGCGGTACTTTCAGAAGCTGATTGCTGGTTACATTTAGATATCAACAATATTTATGTCAATAGCGTCAATTTTGGCTTTGATGCCCATGAATTTCTGCGTCGCATTCCAGGTGAACGCATTGTGTATAGCCATGTTGCAGGGCATTTGCAGGTGGGGTCTAATATCTTGGTTGACACGCATGGTGAGAATGTTATCGACCCAGTTTGGGCATTGCTAGAAGAGGCATATCAGCTATTCGGTATCTTTCCAACGTTACTGGAGCGCGATACTAACATTCCGCCACTGACTGAACTAATACACGAAGTTGATAAAATCGCGGCCTACCAAAACAGATATCTGGCTCGGCATAATTTAAAGCAAACACGAGTAGCCTGATGCTAGAGTTTCAACGCTATCAAATTGCTTTTACGGCGCACATACGTAACCCAAGTACTAATAAAAAGCCCACTCGCGTGCCTGATGGCCGCATGGCGATTTACCGCGAAATTGTGTTCAACAATATTTTCGGTTCGGTTTCGGCGTGCTTCCCTGTGTGTAAAAGTGTTTTAGGTGCTCGCGCTTGGCGCAAGATTGTAAGGGCATTTTTTGCAAATCACCAAGCCAGCAGCCCCATTTTTAGAGAGATTCCGCAACAATTTTTGCAGTTTTTAAAAACTGTTGAAAATTTACCTGTGTATTTGCAACAGCTCGCACATTACGAATGGGTGGAATTAGCGGTTAGTGCGCAACAAACTGAGGCTAAAAAACTAAGTAAAAAAGCAGATTTGTTGAATGAAAAACCAGTATTGGCGCCAGCACATATACTGCTAGCGTACGATTATGCTGTGCATAAAATCTCTAAACGCAATACGCCAAAAACAACAGAAAGCACTTATCTATTGGTATTTAGAAACACTGAAAACAAGGTGAAATTTATAGAATTAAACCCAATGACTTTTCAATTATTGAGTTTAATTGAAAAAAATAAATTGACTGGAATACAAGCGCTGACAAGACTTGCAGTAGAAATAGCATCTACAGACGTAGATGTTATCATTCAGTTTGGTGTAGAGATTTTGACTGATTTGGAGAAGCAACAAGCGATTGTTGGCTCCAATAAAAATTAGCTTTTAGCGTCTTCAAACATAGATTCTTGGCGCGCCCAAGTTACTTTGATGACCTCAGATTTTTGTTCAAAAGTTAAATCCCACCAGCCTTGAATTTCTTCTATGGTGCGGTAGCAGCCATGACAGTAGCCCGTTTTATGATTCATGCTACACACATTAATACAGGGCGATTCCACTACTATTTCATCGAACATATTACCAAGATCTCTTTTGACACGCTAACTTAGATGTACTTAACTTAACGCGCCGTGGCATTGTTTATATTTTTTACCAGATCCGCACGGGCATGGGTCATTACGCCCAACCTTAACGCCCTCGCGCACAATCGGCTTGCCGCCTGCCATTTGCGCTACTTCTTCTTCACTAAAATCGCCTTGCGAATTTGCTAAAGCCTCGTCAAAATCAGCATGCTGATATTGCACATTTGCTACTTCCGCAGGTTTTTCTACCGCATCCACATCATCTTGCGTACGTACTTGTACCAACATGGTAATTTTTGTCACTTCAGCTTTTACTGTGTTGAGCAAAGCTTCAAACAATTGAAACGCCTCGCGCTTGTATTCCTGCTTAGGGTTTTTTTGCGCATAAGAGCGCAAGTGAATGCCTTGACGCAAATGATCCAGAGCCGCCAAATGCTCGCGCCAATGCGCATCAATACTTTGCAACATCACAGAACGCTCAAATTGACGCATTGTGTTGACACTAGCAAGTGTTTCTTTAGCCTTATAAGATTCATCCGCAGCATCAAAAATGCGTTCGCGCAAGGTCTCTTCATGCAAATCTGGGTTCTCTTCCAGCATTTTTTGCAGCGGTAAATCGAGTCCAGTTTCTTCCTTCAATTCTTTCTCTAAGCTCGGAATGTCCCACTGCTCTTCCACACTGCCGGGTGGAATATGTGTCGCAATCATGCTTGCCAACACATCGCCACGCATGGCGCTAATGGTCTCACCAATATCAGTGGCCTCCAACAATTCATTGCGTTGTTCATAAATCACTTTGCGCTGGTCGTTAGAAACATCATCAAACTCAAGTAATTGCTTACGAATATCAAAGTTACGGCCTTCCACTTTGCGTTGTGCGTTTTCAATCGCGCGCGTGACCATTGCATGCTCAATCGCCTCACCTTCGGGCATTTTTAGACGCTCCATAATCGCAGCAACACGATCGCCCGAGAATATACGCAATAATTGATCGTCTAATGACAGATAAAAGCGGCTCGAGCCTGGATCGCCTTGGCGGCCAGAGCGGCCACGCAATTGGTTGTCGATACGACGCGACTCATGACGCTCGGTACCAATAATATGCAAACCGCCTGCCGCTACAACCGCGTCATGCCGTTGTTGCCATTCCTTTTTAAGTAGTGCAGTTTTTGTTTCTTTCTCAGCATCGCTTAAATTAGCATCGCTACGAACCGCATGGATACTAGCCTCTGGGTTTCCCCCTAAAACAATATCGGTACCACGACCCGCCATATTGGTCGCAATGGTAATCGCGCTTGGGCTACCAGCTTCGGCCACAATGTGCGCCTCGCGCTCATGTTGCTTCGCATTTAAAACCTGATGTTCCAACTTAACTTTTGTGAGAAAAGTAGAAATCAACTCAGAGTTTTCAATCGATGTCGTACCAACCAATACTGGCTGACCGATGGCCTGGCAAGCGCGAATATCCTCAATCACTGCGTTATATTTCTCATTGGATGTGCGATAGACCTTATCCATCGCATCTTTACGCAGCATGTCACGATGCGTTGGAATTACTACCGTCTCCAAGCCATAAATTTGGTTAAATTCGTAAGCTTCAGTATCCGCCGTTCCAGTCATGCCACTTAATTTTTGGTACATACGGAAATAATTCTGGAATGTAATCGAAGCCAATGTTTGATTCTCTTTTTGAATCTCTACGCCCTCTTTCGCCTCTACCGCTTGATGTAAGCCATCTGACCATCTGCGGCCAGGCATCATACGGCCAGAAAATTCATCGACGATAATAATTTCACCATCGCGCACCACATAGTGTTGGTCTTTGTTAAATAAGTTTTGTGCACGCAACGATGCATATAAATGATGCACCAAGGTAATATTGGCAGGTTCGTACAGGCTAGCGCCTTCTGCCATTAAACCAGACTTAGCTAAAATTGCTTCAGCACGCTCATGACCAGCCTCAGACATAGTCACAGTTTGCGCTTTTTCATCCACCCAAAAATCACCCGCGCCATCTTCTGCAGTTTGCTTGCTAAGTTGCAGTGCGACTTCGTTGATTTGGTTATATAAATCAATGCTATGTTCGGCTTGACCAGAAATAATCAGCGGCGTACGTGCCTCATCTATCAAAATCGAATCGACTTCATCCACAAGCGCATAGCTCAAGCCGCGTTGCGTGCGCTCTTCAGCAGTAAACACCATGTTGTCGCGTAAGTAATCAAAGCCAAACTCATTATTGGTGCCGTAGGTAATGTCAGCGGCGTAGGCCTGTTGTTTGGCGTCGTGCTGCATTTGCGATAAATTAATACCTACCGAGAGACCCAAAAAGTTGTAGAGCTTGCCCATCCACTCGGCATCACGTTTAGCGAGGTAGTCATTCACTGTCACCACATGCACGCCTTTACCTGTAATCGCATTTAAATAAACAGGTAAAGTCGCAACCAGTGTTTTACCTTCGCCAGTGCGCATCTCGGCGATTTTGCCTGCGTTTAGCACCATGCCGCCAATCATTTGTACATCAAAATGACGCATTTCAAGCGCCCGCACGCTGCCTTCACGCACCACGGCAAACGCTTCTGGTAATAATTTTTCTAGGCTTTCGCCTTGTTGAAAACGCTGTTTAAATTCTTCTGTTTTTGCACGTAAGGCCTCGTCGGATAAGGCTTGCATTGCAGGTTCTAGCGCATTAATTTCTTTGACTTTTTGGCCGTATTGCTTAACTAGCCTATCGTTTCGACTACCGAGGAATTTTCTGAACAACTTGGATAACATGAAGGGACACCGATTTTCCGACTTAAACGGAAACCTCTAATTAGATTGGATGAAAAAGTTACTTTTTATTGGGTTTAAGCTTTATTTAAACTAGATTTTATTTGGGGGTTTTAATGTTTATTTCAAGGTTTAAATATGTCTTAAGTTACGTTTAGAGTTAGTTTTGCAAATATTTGCGTGGGTCTAAAGCTTCGCCATTTAGCCGTATTTCGTAATGCAAATGCGGCCCAGTAGAGCGCCCTGTACTGCCTACTTCTGCCACTACTTGACCTTTTACTACACGCTCGCCTACTTTAACTAATAGCTTAGACGCATGTGCATATCGCGTCTCCAAACCAGCGCCATGCTCAATTTTTACTATATTACCATAATCGGAGGTGTGTTCGGCTTCAGATACAATGCCGTCAGCCGCCGCGCGTATGGGCGCTCCCGTATTTGCGGGGAAATCCAAACCCTCATGAAAAGCTTTACCACCAGTAAATGGGTCAATACGCCAGCCATAACTAGAGGAATTGTAGGCGGCATTTACTGGTGTGCCGTTAGGCAACATATCTTTTAACACGCTTTGCTGCAAAATTTTAGCTTCGAGTGAGCTTAATGAATCATCACGTGCATCAACCGCATCTACCAGCTCTGCAATAGCGGCTTGTAAATCTGGCTCTGTCATGGGGCGCGCGTTAACTAGCGGACCACCACGGCCGTCTAACTGCAAACTCGTATCGGGTTGTGAATTGGTCTGGGAGTTTGCATTAGTCTTTGATCTTAAATTGACATTAATAACTTGTTTGTCTTTTTCGCCCGCCAGTTTAGCCAAACGCTGACTTTGCGCATCTAGGCGCATCATGCGTGCCTGCAGCTCACCCAACTCTTTAGCGTAGGCATCTAAATGCACTTGCGAAGAAATAATCGAGCTTTTAAGGTGCGGTGGCAGTAAGGCTCGCATGCCTTGCTCTTTAATTTCGCTTTTAGGCGTAATAAATAACAAAGTTAGCAAAACCGGCACCAACACCAAGCCAGCAATCAACAAGCCAGCCTGAAAAACCGACAAGCTTTTGGCTTTTGCCATTTTGTTAGAAACCAAAATTATATTCATAAGATAATATTCAACAGTTATATTCTTCTGTAATTAGTTACAATTCGTTATGCGTAAAATTAACGCCTTATTTACAGAAAACAGCGAGCTTAATAAGCTGGCCAAAAACGTTCAAGCGTACCAAAGTTTACAACAGCTTTGGCATACGGCTGCGCCAAAATTGTTGAGTGAAAACAGTGTTGCTAGCAGCTTAACTAGTGGCCAATTAACGATTTACGCTGACAGCGCAATTGTCGCCAATAAAATCAAACTCACGCAAGCTAGCTTATTGACTCAATTACAAAATTTGCAAGCGACCCATCAAACTTTTAGGGAATGTAAAGTTACTGCAATTGTGGTGAAAGTGCAAGTAAAATCTCGCCCAAAACCTATTATAAAAACACCACGCAGGCTCTCAACAGGCGCCGCTACTAGCCTTAGAAAATTAGCACAAGATTTAGGCGAATCGCCACTTGCCGCCAAATTAAACACTTTGGCCCAAAAAACCTAAAAAATGGAATACTTACTTTATTTAACCACCGGCCTATTTACCGGCTTGCTGTCAGGCTTACTGGGCGTGGGCGGTGGGCTGATTATGGTGCCAGTACTGAGCTTTATTTTTGTTCATCTGGGTTTCGCGCCAGAGTACATCATGCAAATGACGCTTGGCACCTCGCTTGCGGTGATTATTGTCACTTCAATCGCTTCTAGCCGCGCGCACCATCAGCACCATAACGTAGACTGGACGATAGTTAAAAAAGTTGCCTTAGGCATTATATTGGGCGCGTTTTTGGGTAGTTTGGTCGCAGCAAAGCTTGATGTAGCCATACTCAAAGCATTATTCGTTATTTATGTTTTTTTGGTTGCGCTTCAAATATTAAGTAACTACACGCCTAACCCCGTGCGGACATTGCCTTCCAGGCCTGCTCTTAATTTAGTTGGAATGGGTATCGGTTGGATTTCTAGCTTTGTCGGCATTGGCGGCGGCACGCTTTCGGTGCCATTTTTAATCTATTGCAACATCAATACTAAACGCGCTATTGGCACCAGCAGCGCTATTGGTTTGCCAATTGCAATTGCAGGCGCAATTGGTTATGTGGTTTCCGGGCTACACATTTCTAATTTACCAAGCCACAGTTTTGGTTTTGTTTACTTACCCGCATTTGTCATTATCGCACTTGCGAGTTTAATCAGTGCGCCTGTTGGCGCGGTTTTGGTACAAAAACTAGCCGTAAAAAAATTGAAGGAAATATTTGCGCTATTATTAATCGTTATTGGCTGCAAAATGTTGCTAGGTCTGATTTCCACCTAATTGCATAAGGCACCGTAAGCGGTTGTCTCACCTCACTATTAATGCCATAATACGCGGCCTGCTGTAAAAATAACGTTTCAGATAATTACGTTCCAAATTAATAAAATAGATAGGGAGAAGTCATGTCAGGATCAATAATGATCGTCATTGCTGCCGCAGTTTTAGCAGTGTTGTATGGCGTAGTAATGAGTAAATGGATTGCCAATTTGCCAGCTGGCAACGCGCGTATGCAAGAAATTGCAGGCGCAATTCAACAAGGCGCAGCAGCATATTTGGCGCGCCAATACAAAACTATCGCCATGGTTGGCGTGGTATTAGCCATTTTAATTGCCATATTTTTAGGCAAATTAACTGCTATTGGTTTTGTGCTAGGCGCGGTACTTTCGGGCGCATGTGGCTTTATTGGCATGAACGTATCAGTGAAAGCCAACGTACGCACCGCTCAAGCAGCAACTAATGGCATAGGCTCAGCCCTAGACGTGGCGTTTAAAGGCGGCGCGATTACTGGCATGTTGGTAGTCGGCTTAGGCTTATTTGGCGTAGCAGGCTTTTATTGGTTCTTGGGTGGCGAAGCTGCAACTGACTTGAACCCGTTAATTGGCTTGGCATTTGGCTCTTCTCTTATTTCTATCTTTGCGCGTTTAGGTGGCGGAATTTTCACTAAAGGCGCAGACGTAGGTGCCGACTTGGTCGGTAAAGTAGAAGCGGGTATTCCAGAAGATGACCCGCGTAACCCAGCTGTAATTGCTGATAACGTTGGTGACAACGTGGGCGATTGCGCAGGTATGGCGGCCGATTTGTTCGAAACTTATGCGGTAACCTTAATCGCGACCATGGTATTGGGCGGCCTGCTCATCACCGATGCAGGTGCCAACGGCGCGCTTTATCCACTGATGCTAGGCGCGGTTTCTATCGTGGCTTCTATCATTGGTTGCTTCTTTGTTAAAGCTTCACCGGGTATGAAAAACGTCATGCCAGCCTTGTACAAAGGCTTAGCAGTGGCGGGTGTGTTATCACTCATCGCATTCTACTTTGTGACCATGAAAATATTCCCAGAAGGTTTGGTTGCGGGTGATTTAACTGTATCTGCCAACCAGTTATTTGGTGCATGTGCGGTCGGCTTGGTGCTAACAGCGGCCTTGGTGTGGATTACCGAATACTACACTGGCACTGATTACGCGCCTGTTAGACACGTCGCGCAAGCTTCTACTACCGGCCACGCAACCAACATCATCGCAGGTATTGGCATCTCAATGAAATCAACGGCTTGGCCTGTGCTTTCAGTGTGTCTAGCCATTTGGGCGGCGTTCCATTTGGGCGGCTTGTACGGGATTGCAATCGCCGCAACTTCTATGCTCAGCATGGCAGGTATTGTGGTTGCGCTTGATGCTTATGGCCCGATTACTGATAACGCTGGTGGCATTGCCGAAATGGCTGAGCTACCAAGCAGCGTGCGTGATGTTACCGACCCATTGGATGCAGTTGGCAACACCACTAAAGCAGTGACTAAGGGCTACGCGATTGGCTCTGCAGGTTTAGCAGCATTGGTTTTATTTGCCGATTACACGCATAAATTACAGGGCGTAGGCATCGATGTTAAGTTTGATTTAAGCGATCCAATGGTCATTATTGGTTTATTTATCGGCGGTTTAATTCCATTTTTGTTCGCCGCCATGGCGATGGAGGCAGTTGGACGTGCGGCTGGCTCTGTGGTTGAAGAAGTACGCCGTCAGTTCCGCGATATTAAAGGCATTATGGATGGTACTGGCAAGCCAGAATACGGCAAAGCGGTCGATTTGCTCACCACAGCTGCGATTAAAGAAATGATGATTCCATCATTATTGCCGGTGGCTGCACCTATTGCTGTAGGCCTATTATTAGGCCCTGTAGCGCTTGGTGGCTTGTTGATGGGCACAATTGTAACAGGCTTATTCGTGGCAATCTCTATGTGTACAGGCGGCGGCGCTTGGGATAACGCCAAGAAATACATCGAAGATGGCAATCACGGCGGCAAAGGCTCAGAGGCGCACAAAGCGGCTGTGACTGGCGACACGGTTGGCGACCCGTACAAAGATACAGCGGGCCCAGCGGTAAATCCGTTGATTAAAATTATCAACATTGTGGCGCTATTAATTGTGCCGCTGTTACATATGTAATTAGATTTTAGTAAATAAAAAAGGCGACGTAAGTCGCCTTTTTTATTACACTGTGCATATATCAAATAGAGGTATCTATGTTAAGACATTCTGAACTTCACCGCACACATCGCATTGGCTGGTTACGCGCGGCCGTGCTGGGCGCTAATGACGGCATTGTATCCACCGCCAGCTTGATTATTGGTGTGGCGGCTGCGCATGCCTCGCACAGCACCATTATGCTCACTGGTGTTGCTGGCTTAGCTGCCGGCACCATGGCGATGGCGGCGGGCGAATACGTATCAGTCAGCTCACAATCGGATACCGAAACAGCTGATTTGGCGCGCGAACGTTTGGAGCTGGAAACTGATCACGAAAGTGAGCTGAAAGAACTTGCTGGGATTTATATTGGGCGCGGCTTAACGCCCGATTTAGCGCACCAAGTGGCGGTGCAATTTACCGCGCATGACGCGCTTGGTGCGCACGCGCGTGATGAACTTGGCATTATCGAAACCATGAATGCGCAACCCGTGCAAGCTGCGCTTGCCTCTGCGGGCACATTTGCAACAGGCGCAGCTTTGCCTTTATTAGTTGCGTATGCAGCCTCCGCGCCTAATATAGTACCCCATGTATCAATTATGTCATTGGTATTTTTGGCACTATTAGGCGGATTAGCCGCAAAAGCAGGTGGCGCCAATATGTGGAAAGGCACTGCGCGAGTAGCTTTTTGGGGTGCACTTGCGATGGGCGCCACTGCCGGTGTTGGCAGCCTATTTGGGGTGGTTGCTGCCTAGAAAGCAGGTTTAACTTCGGCCGAATTGAAGCGTGCGACACCATCCATAATTTCTTTGTGCGCTTCATCAATATCCGCCCAGCCTTCAATTTTCACCCATTTGCCTTTATCTAAGTCTTTGTAATGCTCAAAAAAGTGCGCAATCATTTCTAGGCGCCATGGTGAAACATCTTTGTAAGTTTTTTGATAAGCGTATAAACCACAGACTTTTTCCACTGGCACTGCTAGCAATTTAGCATCTCCACCCGCTTCATCCGTCATCTGTAACATACCAAGTGCACGACAGCGCACCACCACACCGGGCAGCAGGGGCACAGGCGTAACTACTAACACATCTACTGGGTCGCCATCATCGGCCAGCGTATGCGGAATATAGCCGTAATTGCACGGATATTGCATTGATGTTCCCATGAAGCGATCGACAAAAAGCGCACCACTTTCTTTGTCTACTTCATATTTAACAGGGTCGCCCTGCATGGGGATTTCGATGATTACATTGAAATCATATGGAAGATTTTTGCCAGATGGGACTAAATTAAGTGACATAGTAAATATTGCCTAGTGTTGGAAAAGGCGCAATTATAAGCCAAGATTGTTGCTAGGTTGTTATTACTTTGTTGCAAAATTAGAGCTGGTTTGATTTTGCAAACATATCCCAAGCTTTTTTAAGCAAAAATGCCACTATCACCAAACCCAGACCCAGCAAGGTAACCAAGCCCAAGTGATTTTTAATGATAGGAATGTTGCCAAAAAAGTAACCTGATAATACACAAACCAGCACCCAAAACACCGCGCCCAATGACACTGCGCGAACAAATGCCGCAAAACGCATTTGCGTCACACCCGCCAAAAATGGAGCCAGCGTGCGCACAACAGGTAAAAACAGTGAGAACAAAAAGCCTTTTTCGCCGTGTTTATTGTAGAACTCACGAGTTTTGTCTAAGGCCGCTTGATTTGGCCATTTTAAATAATTCACAAAAAATACTTGGCCCACCGTATTGCCCAGCCAATAGCCACAAAAGTTACCGAGTATGGCAGCGACGATCAGCACCGCAATCAGCAAGAGAATATTGAGTTGCGATGCCGCCCACACAGCGCCACACACGAATAAAAACGGGTTGCTTGGCAGAAAAAAGAAAGGCAAAACGCCAATTTGCAAAAACACCACGCCAAATAATATGAGATAAACAAAGTTGGCGTGCATGGCCACCAGTTGCGGCAAATGCGCGTCGAAATTCAAAATCATATGCCAAAGCTGCATCATATTGTAAGCTCAATTCTGCAGGCCGCAATGACGGTGGCAGGGGTTAATTTGAGCGCCCAGTATAGCAGTATTGGCACAATCACCAGGTCATCCAATTGGCCGATAACGGGCAAAAAATCTGGTATTAAATCGAACGGCATGAGCACATAGCTAATCGCCAGCCATAGCAAGGCTTTAGCGAGTATTGGCGTTTGTGGATGTTGTTGCAAGCGCCGATAAAATTCAAATTCGGCTTTGAGTTTTGACGCGATTTGTTTGAGTTTTTCGCCTATACTCATTTATAAGTTTGCAATTTTTTACCAGTTAATCTTTCATAAGCTTCCAAATATTTTTCGCTTGTACTTTGCGCAACGTCATCAGGTAATGCTGGCGCGGGCGGTGCTTTGTTCCAACCAATAGATTCCAACCAATCACGGACATATTGCTTATCGTAACTGGGAGGATTGCTGCCCACTTTATAACTCTCCAGTGGCCAAAAGCGCGATGAATCTGGCGTCAGCACCTCATCCATCACGTGCAATACGCCATTTTTATCTAAGCCAAATTCAAATTTGGTATCCGCAATAATAATGCCACGCGTGAGTGCGTATTCAGCAGCCTCAGCGTAAAGATGAATCGCCACTTTCGCTACTTGTTGCGCCATCTCTGCGCCAATCAAATCCGCACATTGTTGCAAACTAATATTTTCGTCATGTTCGCCTACTGCTGCCTTGCTGGATGGCGTAAATATTGGCTGCGGTAGCTTTGAAGCTTCTTGTAGGCCAGCTGGTAATTGAATGCCACACACGGTGCCTTTCGCTTTGTATTCCTTCCAACCGCTGCCCACCAAATAGCCACGCACGATGGCTTCAATCGGCAGAGCTTTAAGTTTTTTTACCACTACCGCTCGACCTTTAACTTGCGCCTGCTCGTCGGCACTCACCACGCTTTCTGGTGCAATACCCGTGAGATGATTTGGCACAATATGTTTTAATTTTTCAAACCAAAAATTGGCCATTTGCGTGAGCATAGCGCCTTTATTGGCAATGCCGGTGGGTAATATTACGTCGAATGCAGAAAGCCTATCGGTGCTTACTAACAGCATGGTTTTATCGTCAATAGCGTAAATATCTCGTACCTTGCCTTGATGGATTAAGTTTAGGCTTTTAATGTTAGTTTTTACTAAGGGCTGAATCATTATGTAATTTTACGGAGCGAAAACTGCAATTATAGGTTGTGCATGCAATTGATGCCAATTTATAAATTATTATGCTGGCCTACGTTCACCAATCTTGATGATTTTGAGCGTATTAGTGCCACCTGGGCTGCCTATGGGCTCACCAAATGTAAGTAGTACCGTATCATCAGTCTGCACCGCATCATTGTTAAGCAGCACTTGCTCCATTTCACGCAAAATCTCATCTCTATTTTTACCACTTTGCTCAATGGGAAATGGAAATACATTGCGGTGCAGTGTCAATTTTCGCCGTGCCACCCTATCAGGTGATAACGCATAAATTGGCACACTACTATCAGCACGCGATAGCCACTGTGCTGCGTTGCCAGATTGCGTTAATGCTGCAATCGCCTTCACATTTAAATGCTGAGACGTAAAAATAGCCGCGGCGGCCAATGCTTCATCGGTATGCTGCAATTGCTGCACCTGCCGTTTGACCCGCTGCAGACCCTCGTATTCTTTTTCCGCTTCTATACAAATCCGATTCACCGCTTGCACCGTTTCTAATGGGTACTGTCCCGTAGCAGTTTCGGCAGATAACATAACCGCATCAGTGCCATCTAGCACAGCATTCGCGACGTCAGATACTTCCGCACGGGTTGGAATCGGGCTGCTAATCATCGACTCCATCATTTGCGTAGCGGTAATCACTAATTTATTTTGCGCGCGCGCCATACGTATCATACGTTTTTGCAAGCCTGGTACTGCAGCATCGCCTACTTCCACACCCAAATCACCACGCGCTACCATAATGGCGTCACTGGCTTCTATGATAGACTCTAAGTTGTCGATGGCCTCTGCGCGTTCAATCTTGGCAATAATACTAGCCGTGCCGCCTGCCTTCTTCACTAATTCTTTAGCAGACAAAATATCTTGTGCACTTTTAGGGAACGAGATTGCAATATAATCAGCCTCCAGCTCCACAGCAGTTTTTAAATCTTCGATGTCTTTTTTTGTAAGCGCATCTGCAGCTAAGCCGCCGCCTTGTAAATTGATACCCTTGTTGTTTGATAGCGCCCCGCCAGTAAGGACTAAGCAGTGAATTTGATTACCTTTAATGCGATCTACCGAAAGCGTAATTCGACCATCGTCTAACAATAGTATATTGCCTGCGACAACCTCCTGCGGCAAGTTTTTATAATCCAAGCCTACATGAAATTGGTCACCTAAATAACAATCCGCATCTAATGCAAATAAATCACCCGTTTTTAAGGTGACTTTTCCTTGCTCAAATTTGCCGATACGAATTTTAGGGCCTTGTAAATCACACAGCACACCCACTGGGCGACCAAGATTAGTCGCAATTTTACGTACAATTTCTACACGATTTATATGATCCTGCGCACTGCCATGTGAGAAATTAAGTCGCACTACATTGACTCCAGCAACAATTAAACGCGCAATCATTTCTTCACTAGTAGATGCTGGTCCTAGTGTTGCTACAATTTTAGTCTTACGTAGCACCATTTATGTTGTTGCCTAAAGTAAAAAAGTGTTAAGCTTTTTTGTGTTACCCTCGCAAAAAGCGGCTATGTTAGCCTCTTGCACGACTTTCTAGAATTTCCACAGCAGGTAAAGTTTTACCCTCTAAAAACTCTAAAAATGCGCCGCCTGCTGTGGATATATAATCAAGCTTGTCGTATATCCCATATTTTTGAATAGCCGCTATCGTGTCTCCGCCGCCCGCCAAAGTAAACGCTTTGGTGTTCGCGATCGCATTTGCAATGGTTTTAGTGCCTTCACCAAACTGGTCAAACTCAAACACGCCAATTGGGCCATTCCAAACCACTGTGCCCGCATTCATAATAATTTCTACTAATTCACTAGCAGATTTCGCGCCAATATCAAAAATCATATCATCAGCTGCCACTGAGGCCGCGTCCTTTTTGATTGCTGGCTCATTAGCATCAAATTTTTTACCACACACTACATCCACAGCAATAGGTACTGCCGCACCACGCTGGCGCATTTTTTCCATCAATGCCTTTGCTGTGGGCACTAAATCATCTTCGCAAAGCGATTTTCCTACCTCAAAACCTGCTGCTTTCAAAAAAGTATTAGCAATTCCACCACCCACTACTAATTGGTCTACTTTTTCGGATAAGCTTTCTAGCACACACAATTTGGTTGAAACTTTGCTACCTCCTACAATCGCGACCATAGGCCGCGCTGGGTTGAGTAACGCTTTGCCAAGCGCATCTAACTCTTCAGTCAACAACAAGCCTGCACAAGCTACTGGCGCGAATTTGGCAATGCCATGCGTACTCGCTTCCGCACGGTGTGCAGTGCCGAATGCATCCATCACAAATACGTCGCACAAGCTGGCGTATTTTTTAGCCAACTCATCATTATTTTTTTTCTCCCCCACATTAAAACGGCAATTCTCCAGCAACACCATTTCGCCATTTTGTATGGTTAAGCTACCTGCGGGCGCCTCTGCACTTAACCAATTTTTAACTAATCGAACAGGCTTACCAAGCTTGGCAGAAATTACATCCGCCACCGGTTGCAGTGAATTTTCCTCACTGTAAACACCCTCTTCCGGACGACCAAGGTGTGATGTCACCATCACTCTTGCACCTTGTTTTAGTGCATATTCAATAGTTGCCATGCTAGCGGTAATACGTGCATCCGAAGTTACCTTGCCATGGCTTACTGGCACGTTGAGGTCGGCGCGGATAAACACGCGCTTGCCAGCCAAATTTAGGTCGGTAATTTTAATGATTGATGACATGTTTCATTGCTTGGCGATGTGTTGCACTAGACGCAACAAGTTGCAGGTATAGCCGTACTCGTTGTCATACCAAGCCAGCACTTTCACAAAGGTGGAATCTAACATAAGGCCAGCATCTGCATCAAAAATTGAAGCTGCTGGGTTACCACGAAAATCGGTTGAAACGAATTTTTCCTCGGTATATGCCAATACGCCTTTTAGTTCGCCATTCGCCGCCGCTTTCATGGCCTCGCAAATTTGCTCGTAGCTGGTTTCTTTGCCCAAATCTACCGTTAAATCCACCACCGATACATCGGCCGAGGGTATACGTAACGACATACCCGTGAGTTTTTTATTGAGCGCTGGAATCACCTTACCCACCGCCTTGGCTGCGCCAGTGCTGGAGGGGATAATATTTTCAAACACACCACGGCCACCGCGCCAATCTTTTCTGCTGGTGCTATCGACAGTTTTTTGTGAGGCTGTAGCCGCGTGCACGGTAGTCATCAAACCGCGTTTTATTTCAAAATTATCGTGCAACACTTTTGCAAGCGGCGCTAATGCATTAGTTGTGCAAGAAGCTGCAGAAATAATCGCTTGCCCTTTATAATCCTGATGATTGACACCATATACGAACATCGGCGTGTCATCCTTGGCAGGTGCTGATTGCACCACTTTTTTGGCACCATGATCCAAATGCACTTGGCAGCTTTCCTGTGTCAAAAATATACCTGTCGATTCCACAAGAATATCAACCCCGCTCGCTCCCCAATTAACGTTTGCAGGCTCTCGCTCGGTGGTGATATTAACTTTTTTGCCATTGATTACTAAATGACCATTTTCCGCGCGTACATCCGCCTTAAAGTGCCCATGCACAGAATCGTACTTCAACATGTAGACCATATAATCAATCTCTTGTGTGCCATTAACCGCCACAATTTCAATGTCGCTAAATTCGCTTTCTTGCACTACCGCACGTAGCACACTGCGTCCAATACGCCCGTAACCATTGATTCCCACACGAACTGCCATGTTGATCCCTTAATACAAATTTAACTCATATGCCATTTTAACAAATAAAAAGAGCCTCTTGTGGAGGCTCTTTATTAACCACTAAGCCGTTACAATACTGACTTGGCTACAGCAACCACATTTTCAACCGTAAAGCCAAAGTGTTTCATCAGCACGCCGCCTGGGGCTGATTCACCGAATGTATCAATGCCCACAACCGCGCCATCCAAGCCCACATATTTGCGCCAGAAGTCAGTTACACCGCATTCAATTGCCACGCGTTTGCTGCCTTTAGTTAATACGCTGTCTTTGTAAGCTTTATCTTGGCGGTCGAATACGTTGGTGCTAGGCATAGAAACCACGCGGGTTTTCACGCCATTCGCATTCAATTCAGCTGCTGCTTTTACCGCTAATTCAAGCTCAGAACCCGTCCCAATTAAAGTGATTTGCGCGCCTGCAACTTCAGATAACACATAGCCACCACGACGCATACCCGCAAAATCTTTGGCATCATGTTTCAAGGCGGCCACGTTTTGGCGGCTTAACACCAAGCTTGCTGGGCCATCTCTGCGCTCAACTGCCGCAACCCAAGCCACTGCCGTTTCGGTCGCACTACCTGGACGCCAAACATCCATACGCGGGATGTAGCGCAAGCCAGAAGTGGTTTCGATGGGTTGATGGGTTGGGCCGTCTTCACCTTGGCCAATAGAGTCGTGCGTCAGCACGTAAATCACGCGTTGCTTCATCAAAGCAGACATGCGCATGCCGTTACGCATGTAATCCGTGAACTGGTGAAACGTGCCGCCGAATGGCAATAAACCACCGTGCAGCGCCACACCGTTCATAATCGCCGCCATGCCAAATTCGCGCACACCGTATGAAATATAGTTACCTGGCGCTTTGCCGCTCACATGCGTAAAGCTAGGACATGAGGTTAAGTTAGAGCCTGTTAAGTCGGCAGAGCCGCCCAAAAACTCTGGTAAAACAATAGCCAAAGCGGTAATTGCGTTTTGTGAAGCTTTACGAGTTGAAATGCCTTCTGCTTTGTCGTTGGTAGCAGCAATAAATGCATCCGCTGCCGCTTTCCAATGAGCTGGCAAATCGCCTGCCATGCGGCGTTTAAATTCTTTCGCTTCTGCTGGGAATGCTTTTGCATAAGCATCAAATTTTGCGTTCCAATCGGCTTCTGCTTTCGCGCCTTTGGCTTTCGCATCCCAGCCTGCATATACATCTGCAGGAATTTCAAACGCTGGATGATCCCAACCAATCGCTGCACGAGTTACAGCAACTTCGGCTTCGCCTAATGCGGCACCGTGACAATCGTGAGAACCCGCTTTATTTGGAGAACCCTTACCAATAATAGTTTTGCAACAAATCAATGATGGTTTATCAGTGACTTTTTTCGCTGCTTCAATCGCTTTGTGAATCGCGTGTACGTCATGACCATCCACAGATTGCACGTGCCAGCCGTATGCTTCAAAGCGTTTCGCGGTGTCGTCTGTGTACCAGCCTTCTATATGACCATCAATCGAAATACCGTTGTCATCCCAAAAAGCCATTAATTTGCCCAAGCCCCATGTGCCAGCCAGCGCACAAGCTTCATGCGATACGCCTTCCATCATGCAACCATCGCCTAAAAACACATAGGTGTTATGGTCAACAATGTTATGGCCTGGCTTATTGAATTGGGTTGCCATTAGTTTTTCTGCCATCGCGAAACCAACTGCGTTTGAAATACCTTGACCAAGTGGGCCAGTAGTTGTCTCAACGCCAGGCGCATAGCCATATTCCGTGTGACCAGCACATTTTGAGTGCAATTGTCGGAAGTTTTTAATTTCTTCCATCGGCAACGCGTAGCCAGTGAGGTGTAGTAATGAATAGATCAGCATCGAGCCATGACCATTTGAGAGAATAAACCGATCGCGATTCGCCCAATGCGGGTTAGTTGGGTTATGGCTTAAATGGTGATTCCACAATTCTTCCGCAATCTCTGCCATGCCCATAGGCGCGCCAGGGTGGCCAGAATTTGCTTTTTGTACTGCATCCATTGCCAGCGCACGGATGGCGTTGGCTAAATCGTTACGCGTTGCCATGATTTTTCTCCCTAATTAGCTAAAACTTAATCGGTTTTGATAAAAAAATACTACCAAAACCGCGATTTAAATCTGTAAAAACGCGTTTTTAACGCTGTTTTTATAAAGTGTGTAATTATTGCTTAGATAGCCGTTTTCGGCAAGTGGCTGGCGTGCAATTGCTTATCGAGTTTTACGCATTTTTAGTTATCGCTTAAGTTCGCAATAAAAATATGTCGCTATAAAGCATTTGGGCAGCACTTCAGGTAATTTTCCTGCTCTTTTGCAAATAACGCTACCACCCAATCGATAAAAGCTCTGACGTTGGCGGAAAGGTGGCGATTTTGCAAATAGACCACATATACAGTCGCAATTTCCGTCGGGTAATCAGTTAATATGCGCACTAATCTGCCCGTTTGTATATGGTTTCTAACGCTAAAAAATGGTAATTGTACGATGCCAATATCGGCAAGCGCAGCACTTACGCAGGCATCGATATCATTTAGCGCGATTCGACGACGACCATGTATTTCAACTTTTTTCCCATCTTGCAAGTAGTTAAATCCTGTTACTTTGCCTGTTCTTTGAGATAGATAATTCACAACCAAATGTTCTTTCAAATCATCAAGCGTCTCCGGAGTTCCGTGCTGCTCAAGATAGGTTGGTGTTGCACAAGTAATTGGCCGAGTCTGAACAAGCTTTCTGGCAACCAATGATTCATCAATCGGCATGCCGCCACGTATGGCACAATCAATGCCTTCTTGAAGTAAATCAACGGCTCTATCGGTGCAGCCTAATTCCAAATCTATATCAGGATAACGTCTAAAAAAATCGTTCAATGCTGGCAAAATAATCTGACGGCCCAATGTGCCAGAAGTATCTACCCGTAACCTCCCGCGATACGACAGGTTGGATTGACTCACTGCCGATTCCGTTTCTTCCAAATCACTCAATAAACGCATCGCGCGTTCATAGTAAACAGCACCATCGGTCGTCACACTCACATGCCGCGTGGTGCGGTGAAATAGTTTCACATTCAAGCGTTTTTCTAAATTAGCCACTTGAGCAGAAAGTGTGGCCTTGGGCATATTCAAAGAAATGGCCGCTTTGGTAAAGCTGTTAAGCTCAACTACGCGGGTAAATGCCAGCATCGTATCGAACCTATCCATAACAATTGTCCAGTTTTTTAATACAGTGTTTTTAATTTTACCTTATTTATCTTGTTAGATCATGTGAATATACTGGCTCCAATGTTAAACGATTGATAAAAATGTCAATTACGAAAACACATTTATTTAAGGAGAGTTATCATGAGTCAAAAATTAACAGGTAAAGTCGCAGTAGTAACGGGCGCATCAAAGGGCATTGGCGCTTCAATTGCCAAACATTTAGCCGCAGAAGGCGCCTCAGTTGTGGTGAATTACGCCTCTAGCCAAAGTGGTGCAGATCAAGTAGTTGCTGAAATCGTTCGGGGTGGTGGCAAAGCGGTAGCCGTTAAAGCTGATGTATCGAAAAAAGTGGATATAGAACGTTTGTTCACCGCCGCTAAAAATGCTTTTGGTGCAATCGATATTCTAGTTAACAATGCGGGTATTTATACGCCAGCAGCGCTTGAAGAAATCACCGAAGAACACTTCCACAAGCAAGTGGATCTGAATGTACTGGGTTTATTGTTGAGCACTCAAGAGGCCGTCAAACATTTTAATTCCGCTGGCGGCAGTATCGTCAATGTAAGTTCTGTCGTGAGTTCATTAGGGCTGGCTGGTATGTCTGTTTATAGTTCAACCAAGGCAGCTGTGGATGCAGTGACGCGCTCATTAGCTAAAGAATTGGCCCCACGCAAGATTCGCGTGAACTCAGTGAATCCTGGCATGGTCGAAACAGAAGGTTTACACGCAACAGGCATTATTGCACAGGGTGACCATATGGCATCTCTCACACCTTTAGGTCGTATCGGTCAACCAGAAGATATTGCACCGGCAGTGGTGTTTTTTGCCTCACAAGATGCTTCTTGGATTACTGGCGAAACACTCTATATCACGGGCGGCTTACGTTAATGTGTATGCTTTAAATTTTTTAAAGTCAATTTTAAAGTAAGCATTTTTTGGGAGGAGCATCATGAAAGCAGTGGGTTATTTAGAAGCAGGTTCGATTGAACGGGCTGATGCACTTGTTGATGTTGAATTACCAATTCCTCAACCGGGTTCCCACGATCTGCGTGTAAAAGTCGCCGCCATCTCGGTGAACCCAATTGATACCAAAGTACGCAAAAACCGTCAGCCACAAGCAGGAAAGCCAGAGATCTTAGGTTGGGATGCAGTCGGTATTGTTGATGCCGTTGGTACTGATGTGCAGGGATTCGCGGTAGGTGACCGTGTCTATTATGCCGGCGCAATCAATCGACTAGGTAGCAATGCCGAATATCACTTAGTTGATTATCGCATTGTCGGTCATGCACCGAGTTCTTTATCAGATGCAGAAGCAGCAGCATTGCCACTGACTACTATTACGGCGTGGGAGCTATTGTTTAATCGTCTCGGCGTTAGCGAAGGCGGTCGTGATGGGCAGGGTTTACTTATCATTGGTGGAGCGGGTGGCGTTGGATCAATACTTATCCAGTTAGCTCGCCGTCTCACCAAACTGACTGTAATAGCCACTGCAAGTCGGCCAGAGAGCCAAGACTGGTGCCGTTCTGTAGGTGCCCATGAGGTGATTGATCACAGCCAACCATTCGGCGAGCAGCTCACTAAGATTGGCCATCAACAGATTGATATGGTGGCATGCTTAACTCATATAGACCAGCACTGGAAAAGCATTATTGAGGTTGCTACTCCTCAGGGTCGTATCGCATTGATTGAAGACCCAGCTACCCCGCTTAATCTAATTGATTTGAAAAGTAAGAGTTTGTCACTACATTGGGAGATGATGTTTACGCGTTCGCTTTACGAAACAAGAGACATGGCAGAGCAAGGACAATTGCTTGATCGTGTAGCTGATCTCGTTGATCGTGGAGAAATTCGCACTACGCTGAATCAACTGTTAAGTCCAATTAATGCGCAAAACCTCATAAAGGCACACGCTCTAGTTGAATCAGGAAAGTCACTAGGTAAGATCGTGCTTTCTGGATTCTAAAACATGAAAATTATGAATAACAAACTACACAACTCAAAGGAGCATTAAAATGAAATCCCCTCAAAATATGTATATAAAGTCCATCGTACTTGCAGTAATGATGGCAACGTCTAGCATAGTTTACGCAGATAACCCTGTTGCAACTAGCGGCAAACCAGTTACAGAGCAGCTGGTTGATACCATGACTAAATTAGCAGGCGGTCCGCACGAAGGCTATCGTGCCAACCACGCCAAGGGTATTGTGGTGCAAGGCGAGTTTACACCGGCAAAAACTGCGGCCAGCCTTAGCAAAGCGATTCATTTACAAACGACAAAAAGTCCTGTCATTGTGCGTTTTTCTAATGCTACAGGCGTGCCCACTATTCCGGACGCAGATGGCAATGCATTTCCTAAAGGTATTGCAATTCGTTTTATGCTGCCAGATGACACCAGCACCGATATTGTGAGTATTTCGACAAATGGTTTTCCAGCTGCTACGCCAGAAGATTTTTTGGGTTTGCTTAACGCTATTGCAGCAAGCGGCCCAGAAGCAGCAAAACCATCGCCAGTAGAACAGTTTTTAAGTACCCATCCTGCGGCTGTGAAATTTGTTAAGATGCCAAAACCTGCCCCTGTGAGCTTTGCAACAGAAACTTTCTACGGAGTAAATGCCTTTAAATTTACTAATGCAAAAGGCAAGGTGCAGTATGCGCGTTACCGCATTACCCCTGTAAAAGGTACTCAATTTTTAACGGCAGCACAAACAGCCAAGGCGACTCCCAATTATTTAATGGATGAGTTACCGATACGATTGGCTAAGAAACCTGTGCAATTTAAGTTGACAGCTCAGTTAGCTGGAAAAAATGACAACGTGAATGATGCTACCGCAGTTTGGCCGGAAAAAAGAAAGCAAATCTTGCTTGGAACACTCACCCTTAAAACGATAGACCCTGATGGCGTAAAGTTTGAGAAAGCCAATATGTTTAATCCGCTATCTCTGGTAGATGGTATTGAAGCGTCAGAAGACCCCATTTTACTAGCGCGACCAGCTGCTTATGCAGTGAGTTATGGCAGACGTTTAGGTAAGTAAATAATTAGTATTATTTAATTCACAATAACAATATTCAAAGGAGAAAGAGATATGAACACAAAAATTGCAATAGTCACTGGCGGCAGCCGCGGCTTGGGAGAAAACACTGCGTTGGCCTTAGCCAAAAAAGGCGTTGATGTCATCATCACCTACCACAGCAAAAAGGCGGAGGCAGATGAAGTAGTAAAAGAAATTGAACAGCTTGGGCAAAAAGCAGTTGCGCTGCAGCTGGATGTTTCTGACAGCAAATCATTCGCTGATTTCGCTAACCAAGTAAAAAGCGCTTTAAAACAAAAATGGCATAGTGAACATTTTGATTTCCTTGTCAACAACGCAGGCACTGGCGTTCACGCCAGCTTTGCGGAAACAACTGAAGAACAGTTTGACCAAATGGTGAATATCCATTTAAAAGGCGTGTTTTTTCTTACCCAAAAATTGTTGCCGCTCATTGCAGATGGCGGCCGCATTGTGAACGTTTCCACTGGCCTCACCCGCTTCGCATTACCTGGCTACGCGGCCTATGCAACTATGAAAGGCGGCGTCGAAACCTTGACCAAATACTTGGCGAAAGAGCTTGGCGCTCGCAAAATAACGGTAAATGTGGTTGCTCCAGGCGCGATTGAAACCGATTTTGGCGGTGGCGCCGTGCGCGATAACGCAGAAATAAACAGCTATATTGCCAGCCAAACCGCACTAGGTCGTGTCGGCTTACCGGATGATATTGGCGGCGTGATTGCATCGCTGCTTGCAGAAGATAACCGCTGGGTGAATGCGCAACGCATCGAAGCTTCTGGCGGCATGTATATTTAAAGTATTCCGTCATCTATCACCTACATCCGTCATTCCCGCGAAAGCGGGAACCAAGTCTAAATTAAAAAAATAATGTGAAGCTAACCCTTTTAGTTCTATTTAATTATCGTACGAATATTATGATAACAAGATTAGAATAACAAAAAATCTAGAGATTCAACAATGAGTTTAAAGAAAAGTAAAGAGGAAGAAACGGGTCAAGATTGGAACCGAAAGGTCACTAGCGCTTACCAATTTACACTTACTTCATTAGCACCTATAGCTTCATATTTATTAAGTATTTGGCTACTTGCTTGCCTTCTAGGCTGGCAGAGAGCCAACTCTTATTACAGCTCCTTAGGTGCAAAATGGCTCACATCAGAACTCACTACACTTAGTCTGCTTTCATTTAGTTATTGGCCTGTCCTCGCTTTTGTAATCGGTATGTTATTAACTTTTTCCGATGTGGCTGATAGAAATTTTTTCGAAAAACGAAAAAATACCGCCCTTATCATCTGTATTACACTGCTTTTTTTTGGCATGTGCTTTGCTGGTTGGGAGAATTGGAATGAACGTTATGCTAATTCTGCAGCAACTTATTGGAGTGCGTTATTCTTGCTAGCACTAATAGTAGGTTTAAACTTTGGTGTGCTAGCGCTAAGGCTTTTTGAAAACAATTTCAAATGGCATAGCAATGATATTTGGGTGGCTTCCATATTCATTTTTTTGTTTTTATTCTTCTCTGGTTCGCTGGGGACTGCGGAAGGAATACGCGACGCACACCCTGAACAATCAGAATTGGACATTGTAGAGAATATAAACGGGGATGTTTTACGACTACTCCTTCAGAAAAATGGATTGATTTATGCAGCAGAACTTCGAGTGAAAGAAAACCCCAAAATAACAATATTAAATCATGATGAAATCCGCTACATATCTAAGATTGCTAAGAAAACAAAGGGTCAAAAAGATGATCCTAGTACTCAAAAAAAATAGGCTGAATCACGTTTTTTACTGCCCTAACATCGCTTTTTTCAACGGTGCATCAACAGGATTTCCGCCCAGCCAAACGCGTAACAAAGCTTGGTTAAACGCCGCGCCTTCTATATTGCCGAGCGCTTTACTATTGATGCTCACTTGCGTACCTGCACTTGTTAAATCGAGGACAATCACATCGCCTTCTTTAACCTCTTTTGCAGATGTCATCATTTGGCGAAACGCTTTCATTTGCGGCTCTATCGCCGCCATTTCTGCCGCGTTATTGTTATCGGTAAAGCCTTCATTCATGCCATGCAATAGCTTTTCGGAGCTTAACTCACGCAAAAAGTGCATACTCACACGCTTGTTGCCTGTGTCGTTAATCACCGCGTTAGCATCCGTCTGTTTTTGCGTTAAATAAAGCCCCGCCACATACACTTTAAACATTAATTTGGTGCGCACCCCCGCACCATTTAACATTAGCTGAGCGCCGCCTACTTGAGCAGTTTCATCTACTTTTACGCCTTTAACCTCTACAGCATTTACAGATAAAGTAAGCGCAAAAAATAA
>JANYGD010000032.1 GCA_025359405.1 Methylotenera sp.
AACGCAGAAATAAACAGCTATATTGCCAGCCAAACCGCACTAGGTCGTGTCGGCTTACCAGATGATATTGGTGGCGTAATTGCCTCGCTACTATCGGACGATAACCGCTGGGTAAATGCACAGCGTATCGAAGCTTCAGGCGGTATGCTTATTTAAATTAATAGAGCAGCTTGCATTCCTGCTTCAAAAAAATAATGTGAAGCTGACCCCTTAAATTTCTACGCTGGCTGATTCAAAACATGACTTGGAGTATTGCAGCGATTGATATTGGTACAAACAAAACGCTTGAAATAATCCCATGTATCTTTTCGGCTAATGTATTTCTATCATAGCTTTCAGGTTTTGGGTCTAACTGCAAAGTAGCGCCCCACACACCTAAACATGCGCTAACAGCAAAAAAAAGTTTGTTTGACGCCAAAGGGAGAGAAGGGCTAATTTCCCCTAACAACCATGCAATTAGGAGAGCTAACAGTGAAATACTTATGGCCCGTAGGAATGACACTTTGATTGAGTTTTTCAGCACATCTCTACTCGCTTCGCAGTTTGACATTAATATATTTCGTCTATCTTCTAAATGATAATCACCAGCCTCGTAAGCTTTTTGATATGTTGGGTCGGTCAGCTCATTGGCAATATTGTGTGTAACCGCCATTTCAATATACCTAGCTGGATGCAGATATAATGCAAAAAATCCTAAAACAGGATTTTGTGTTTTATAGATATTCTGACTATTCATTTCAGCTACCTTGTCATTCAAAAAATAGCTAGGCTATCTTTTGTAGCCACCTTCAAAACTAGAACCATACAATAGAAGACAGGCCACGTTTTTCCACTCTACTGTCCCAACATCGCTTTTTTCAACGACGCATCAACAGGATTCCCACCCAACCAAACGCGCAACAATGCTTGGTTAAACGCCGCGCCCTCAACAACACCCAGCGCCTTGCCATTTAAGCTGACTTGCGTGCCTGCTGCTGTGTAATCTAGCAAAATTACATCGCCTTCTTTTACCGTTTTGGCAGAGGTCATCATTTGGCGAAACGCTTTCATTTGCGGCTCTACCGCTGCCATCTCAGCCGCGCTGTTATTGGCTTCAAAACCTTCATCCAATGCGTGCAAAAGTTTTTCTGCACTTAGCTCGCGCAAAAAGTGCATGGCTACGCGCTTGTTGCCCGTGTCGCTTAACACTGCATCTGCACTGGCTTGCTTTTGCGTTAAATAGAGCGCCGCCACATACACTTTAAACATTAATTTAGTGCGAACCCCCGCACCATTTAACACCAGCGCGTTGCCACCTACTTGCGCGGTTTCATCCACTTTTACGCCTTTCACCTCTAACGCTTGAGCAGAAAAGGTAAGCACAAAAAATAATGTGGCGAGGATAAATTTAAACGTGCGTTTCACGGCAGAGCCTTTCTTAATGAGTTAGCAAGCAACCATACGCTTAGTCTCTACCGATTGCAAAACCGCCTCAATCGCTTTGCAATTGGCTTTGGCATCTGCAAACGTTAAATGCGGCGGCTTGTTGTTAAGCACGCAATCGCTAAAGTGCTCAATCTCTAAAGTAAAGTGGTTGCTAGGTGCAAAGCGCTCTTCGGCGTATTTGCCATCTTCCAGCGCCCAGCTAATCACCGGCACATCGTTTTGAAACACCCACGCGGCGTGGCATTTTACCCAGCCTTTGGTGCCGATGATTTCATATTCTGATTTTCTACTGCGCTCGAAGCTGATATCAAAATGCCCAAAGCGCGCGCGACCTTCGGCATCTTGCCCAAAATCGAACACGCCGCTGGTGACAATATCTGCGCCGACATCATTTAACTTAGCGTGGGCGATGACAGATTTAGGCTCGGCTGGTTTTCCGTCTTTTTGGAAGCACCAACGCAAAGAATGAATCGCGTAAGGGCCAATATCCCACATCGCACCGCCACCATCGGCCATGCTGCGGTTAATGCGATACATGCGCGCTTGCTTCATCAAAAACGAGTACGAAGCACGAGCCGAGAGCACATCGCCAATTAAGCCGCTTTCCACAATCTCTTGCACGCGCTTGTGCTGCGGATGAAAGCGATACATAAAGCCTTCCATTACCTTCATCTTATTTTTGGCAGCGGCAGCTTCAATCACCTCGATGTCCTTTGCCGTCAACGCCATCGGCTTTTCGATGAGCACATGTTTGCCCGCGCTAATGGCCTTCAGTGCCCATTCTGCGTGCTCTTCATTCGCCATCGGGCAATACACGGCTTCGATATTTTTGTCGCCAATCAACGCATCCATATCGTCGTAGCATTGCACACTACTCGCATAGCAGGGTGCGTATTTTTCCAAGGTCGCTTTTGCCGCGCCCACACGGCGGCTGGCGATTGCAACCAATTGTGAATTGGGCGCCTCAATAATCGCGGGCAGCAAGCGCTCATTCACCCGCGCCGCGCCTAAAATGCCCCAATTGAGTTTATTCATGCTTCGCTCCACTTGATGCTGCAACCAATGCTAGCAATCTGCTCTTTTGGCCCTGTGCCTTTGTCTGCAATTTGTCTCATCGCAT
>JANYGD010000039.1 GCA_025359405.1 Methylotenera sp.
CATGTTGGGCGATATTATTATTGCTGAGCCCAATGCCTTAATTGGTTTTGCCGGGCCGCGCGTGATTGAGCAAACCGTGCGCGAAACCTTGCCAGAAGGCTTTCAGCGCGCGGAGTTTTTGGTGGAACACGGCGCGGTAGATTTGATTGTTGATAGACGCGAAATGCGTCAAAAACTAGCTAATTTATTATCAAGCTTGATGCGAGCGCCCAAAGCCGCTTAATTCAAATTAACGTGACAACCGCTCAAACTAAGCCAAACACCGCAATTGAGTGGCTGGCTTACATTGAGGCTTTGCACCCCAAAGCTATCGCCATGGGTTTGGATAGGGTAAAAGCTGTTGCAAGCAAACTCGAGTTAAACCCAAAATTTCCCATAATCACGGTGGCCGGCACCAACGGCAAAGGCTCTGTTTGCGCAATGCTCAGCCAGATTTACGCGCAAAGTGGTTATCGCGTGGGTTGCTACACTTCGCCGCATTTAAATCGCTATAACGAGCGCGTTTGCGTGAATCTTGAAACCATTTCAGATGACGATTTGTGCACAGCATTCGCCGCTGTTGAAGCGGCGCGTGGCGATGTCGCGCTGACCTATTTTGAAATGGGCACACTGGCCGCGATGTGGCATTTTTGCCGCCAAAATTTGGACATAGTAATTTTAGAAGTTGGCCTAGGAGGCAGACTGGACGCGGTGAATATCTTTGAGCCGACTTGTGCAATTGTGACCGTAGTTGATTTAGACCACATGGAATATTTGGGTGAAACCCGTGAAAAAATTGGTTTTGAAAAAGCCGGTATTTTTCGCGCCAATAAATTGGCGATTTGTGGCGATGAAAATCCACCTGAAAGTTTAGTGAGCTACGCGACAAAAATTGGAGCAAATTTAACGTTAATTAATCGCGATTTTCAGGTGAAAAAAACCGCGCAAGGCTGGCAATATTCTACGGTGGATGCGCAGTTACAGCTTCCAAATCTTGGTTTAGCGGGTGATTTTCAGCTTAATAATGCGGCTTGTGCAGTGTGTGCTGTGCAACATTTAAATGAAATATTACCTGCCACTGGACTCAGGCATTCCAGTGCAGGCCTGCAAGCCAATATCTACGCGGCCTTAGCACAAGTTAAATTGTCAGGCCGTTTTCAACAAATTCGAACAGAACCATCAATAATCGTTGACGTTGCGCATAACCCGCAGGCGGCAAAATCGCTTGCACAAAACTTGCAATCTACCCCCTGCGCTGGAAAAACGTTGGCGGTACTTGCCATGTTGGCAGACAAAGATATTGAAGGCGTTGTTAGCGAAGTGGCGCCTTTTATTTCGCACTGGTATGTGGCGGATAATCATAGTGCGCGCGGTGCAACAGCACAAGACTTGCAGAAAGCGCTCGCCAAGCAAACAAATACAACTAGCGTACAATTGTTTATGGAGGTGAGCGTAGCACTCGCTGCCGCCTATAAAGATGCCGATAAAAATGATAGAATAATCGTATTTGGCTCATTTTACACAGTGGCGGATGCTATAGGCTGGAAGGGTGCAGCGACTTGAAAAGTCGCATTTCATCGCCATTATTATTGATTGCGCATATTTGAAAGCGCATTTCCAAAGGTAAGTTACATGCAAAGAGACCCATCTAACGACCAAGAGTTAAATTTAAAAAAGCGCGCACGCAGGCGCTTGGTGGGCGCAATTGCATTGGTGTTACTCATGGTAATTGTGCTGCCGATGATACTGAAAGACCGCGCCTCGACGCAACCACAAGATAAAATCACTATCACGCTACCAAGTGAGCAACAAACGGTTACACCTGCTGTGAGCTCCGATTTCGATTCCAGCATTGTGCCCACTGAACCACCTGTTGCGGATACGCCAGAGTCTGCCGCCACAGTCGATTCTGAGGCCGCACCAGCAAAGCCTGAAAAAGCAGCGCCCACAAAAGAAGCCACGGTAAAAGAAACAAACAAGCCAAAAGACGAAGCCAATCATAAGTTTTATGTGCAAATCGGCGTTTTTTCGGATGAAGTCAACGTAAAGCAATTGCAAGGCAAATTGAGCGATTTGGGTTATAAATCGCAAACCGAAAAAATTGACACCGAAAAAGGTAAAAAAATTCGCTTGCGCACGCAATTATTTGGCGATAGGAATGAAGCAGCAATCGCACTGGAGAACATTAAAGATGCCGGTTTGACTGGAATGGTGGTTAGCCAATAATGGAAGCTTATTGTGTTAAATGACTAGTTTCGATTACGCCGTTTTACTCATTATTGGCATTTCGATTGTCGTGAGTATGATGCGCGGGGCAGTACGCGAGGTGCTGGCAATTATTGGTTGGCTAGCCGCGTTTTATGTGGCAAAAACTTACGCAACCCAGCTAATTCCCTTGTTGCCAGTCGATATACCCACTGAGTCACTTAAAGTACTGGCCGCATTCCTGATATTATTCTTGGGCGTATTGTTAATATCCAGTTTATTAACCATTGCGCTTTCCAGTTTAATCAAAAAAATTGGCCTAAATTGGTTTAATCGGTTTTTAGGTGCATTTTTTGGTTTTGCACGCGGCTTGTTAATTGTGTGCGTGCTAGTATTTTTGGCGGGATTAACCAGCTTTCCTAAAGATGCACGCTGGACCAATGCGATGTTTAGCTCGCCGCTGGAGGCATTGGTAAAAAGCATGTTACCTTTGCTGCCGCAATCTGTCGCCAAACACGTGAAATACGATTAGAATTAACTTTTAAGGAACAAATACCTTTATGTGTGGAATTTTAGGCATCGTAGGTAAAAATCCAGTCAACCAACTTTTGTACGATGGTTTGCTGGTGCTGCAACACCGTGGGCAAGATGCCGCAGGCATTGTGACATGCGATGGAAACACGTTTTTTATGCATAAAAACAATGGCTTGGTGAAAGATGTATTTCATACGCGCCATATGCGCAGCCTAGTTGGCAATGTTGGCATCGGCCACGTGCGTTACCCCACAGCGGGTTCCTCCAGCGCAGCAGAAGCGCAACCATTTTATGTCAATTCGCCATTCGGTATTGTGCTGGGTCATAACGGCAATCTCACCAATTCCGAGCAATTAAAATCTGAAATGTTCCGCCAAGATCTACGTCACATTAACACTAGTTCAGATTCAGAAGTCTTGCTAAATGTACTTGCGCACGAAATTGAAAAAACTTCACGCAACGCGGTGCTGAATACCGACATGGCGTTTGATGCGGTTGCTGGCGTGCATAAACGCTGCAAAGGTGCATATGCAGTGGTTGCGATGATTGCCAACTTCGGGCTGCTGGCATTTCGCGATCCGCACGGTATTCGTCCATTAGTAATTGGCAAGTTGGATGCTGAAAAAGGCACCGAATATATAGTGGCTTCCGAAAGTGTGGCGCTTGATGTGCTGGGTTTTAAGTTAATCCGCGATGTAGAGCCTGGCGAGGCCGTTTTTATTGACATGGAGGGTAATTTTTTCAGCCGCCAATGTGCCGAAAAACCTACACTCACGCCTTGTATTTTTGAGTATGTTTATTTAGCAAGACCAGATTCTGTGATTGACGGCGTTTCGGTGTATCAGACGCGTTTAGATATGGGTACTAGCCTTGCCGAAAAAATAAAACGTGACTGGAGCCATCTCAAGATTGATGTGGTGATTCCTATCCCCGACACCAGTCGTCCAAGCGCATTGCAAGTGGGTATTACTTTAGGGTTGAATTATCGTGAAGGCTTTATTAAAAACCGTTATATTGGCCGCACCTTTATTATGCCTGGTCAGGCTTTGCGCAAAAAATCAGTACGACAAAAACTCAACCCAATAGGCATTGAATTTAAAGGTAAAAACGTGCTATTGGTGGATGATTCCATTGTGCGCGGCACTACCTCACAACAAATTGTGCAAATGGCGCGCGATGCTGGCGCCAATAAAGTGTATTTCGCCTCTGCCGCACCGCCAGTGCGGTTTCCCAACGTGTATGGCATTGATATGCCAAGCCGCGATGAGCTATTAGCGACTGGTCGCACTGATGAGGAAATCTGCCAAGAAATTGGCGCCGATGCACTGATTTATCAAGACTTAGATGCTTTGGTCAAAGATATTTCACTATCCAACCCCAAAATGAAAGTATTTGATTGCAGCTGCTCTGATGGAAAATACGTCACGGGTGATGTGGATGCGGCCTATTTAAATCGCATTGAGGCGGCGCGCGGAGACATGAATAAAAAACATAAACCCGCCAATGCCAGTACCCAGATGGATTTGAACCTTATAGACAGTGATGAAGACGCGGAAGAAGTGGCCGAAGCCTAATTTGAAACTTAAGCTAACATTTGCTTGACGTTTGGATTTGTTAGGCATACCATTTAATTGCGCTGATTTGAGTGGCCAATATCAAACAAAGCCTTACTCGGCTTGCGAGCGCATAATAAATTCTGCTAAAGCGAGTGCTTGTAAACCAAGCTTAAAAACCCGTTTTAGCGCTAGCTACTACGGGTTTTTTAATGCCCAAAAAAATTGAGAAAGTTTCGAGAAGTTATGGATAAAAAAAATT
>JANYGD010000059.1 GCA_025359405.1 Methylotenera sp.
CTACACTCAACCAAAAACCAGCTTTGTGGCCGATTTTGTTGGCACTTCGAACATTATAAACAGTGATTTAGCACTGCAAATTACTGGTAATAATCAACCATTTTCGATTCGCCCCGAATATATTAGCATTCTTTCGAATCAAAAAAATGTGCTAAAAGTAGCTGGCGAAGTGGTCGATATTCAATACCACGGTGCAACCAGTAAAATCGAGCTTGCAGTTGGTAGCCAGCTATTGTCTATGGTGCTTTCCAACACTGAAAACACCGAAGCACAGCTGCCTAAAATCAGCCAGAAGCTCACATTATCTTGGCCACGAAACCGCATGGTGATGTTGGAATAATCTGTATGAAGAATCAACTTGAGCTGTCCCTTTGAGCACTTTCATATGTTCACTTACATTTGCTTAGGTACCAATAACATAGCGCGTGCCGCACAGTTTTACGATGCAACACTTGGTGCACTTGACCTTAAGCGCTGCGATGCATCCTCCGAACCCAACTGGGACGGATGGGTTGGTTGGGGAATATACGAAGGCCATGGTACAAAAGAGGTGGCACTATGGTTGTGTGAACCATTTGACGGAAATCCGGCTACCGCCGGCAATGGTACTATGGTTGCCCTGCAAGCTAAGTCATGGCAGGAAGTAAACGCTTTTCATGCTGCAGCTATTGCCAACGGGGGTAAATCCGAAGGTGAGCCTGGGCTTCGCCCCCAGTACGACGCCGACTTTTACGCAGCTTATATACGCGACCCAGATGGCAATAAACTTGCAGCTGTGTGCCGTGGCTTTACCGAATCACATGACAAGTAACATCATGCCTCAATTAAGTCGAACCGTTTCCAACACGCTATACCGCAAAAATAACCTGTTTCTATTTTTGCTACTCACCCCGCCGTTATTATGGTTTGGCGTAGTTTACTTAGGTTCATTATTCGCCTTATTGTGGCAAAGCTTTTATACCTTTGATAGCTTTAGCATGTCGGTTTCAAACGATTTAACGTTTGAAAATTACCGTTCTCTTTTTGATGCAACCAACCTCGATATCATCCTACGCACGCTTAGTATGGCGGTTGCAGTGACGCTCGCTTGCGCTTGCATCGCCTTCCCTATCGCGTATTACATGACACGCTATGGCAGCCGTGCCGAAAAAGGTTTTTTCTACATCGCAGTAATGTTACCGATGTGGGCGAGCTATATCGTAAAGACTTATGCCTGGACGGTGATTTTGTCGCAACAAGGAATTTTATACTGGTTATTCAATCACTTAGACCTAACTTCAGCACTTGAATCTTTACTACAATTGCCCGTCATCGGCGGCAACACGCTCGCCACCTCGCAATTAGGGCGCTTTATTGTATTCACCTATATTTGGTTACCGTTTATGATTTTGCCGATTCAAGCAGCGCTGGAACGCGTGCCGACCAACTTGCTACAAGCATCCGCTGATTTGGGTGCAAAACCTGCACAAACTTTTCGTAAGGTATTATTTCCGCTGGTGTTTCCAGGCGTAGTCGCGGGCTCCATTTTTACTTTTTCGTTAACTTTAGGTGATTACATTATTCCGCAACTCATCGGCCCTAGCGGCCTTTACATTGGCACAATGGTGTACACCATGCAAGGCTCTATCGGCAATATGCCGCTGGCGGCCGCGTTTACCGTGGTACCAATTATTTTAGTGAGCATTTACCTCATGCTGGCGAAACGCGCGGGGGCATTCGATGCACTCTGACAAGTCACCCATATGGCTCAAAACCCTTGCCTATGGCGGTCTGGTGTTTTTGCATTTTCCAATTATTTTTATTTTAATCAACGCCTTTGTGGCGAACGATGGTAACCGCACTCACTTTACTCTACGTTGGTTTAGTGCCGTGTTTGCGCGCGATGATGTGATGTCGGCCATCGCATTATCGCTAAAAGTGGCTACTGTAGCGACTTTTCTAGCACTAATCATGGGCACCATGGCCGCCGCCGCGCTATATAGGCGCAACTTTCTTGGCAAAGAAGCGATTACAACAATGTTAATTCTGCCCATCGCATTGCCAGGCATTATCACGGGTATCGCGCTACTTTCCGCCATGAATATACTCGAAATTGATCCGGGTTTTTGGACGATAGTGGTGAGTCACGCCACGTTTTGCGTGGTGATAATCTACAATAATGTGGTGGCGCGCTTTAGGCGTATGCCGCATAGCTTGGTAGAAGCCTCGATGGATTTGGGCGCGGATGGCTTTATGACGTTTCGCCATATCATATTGCCGCAGCTCGCTACCGCCTTACTGGCGGGTGCGTTACTGGCATTTGCGCTTTCGTTTGATGAATTGATTGTGACGATTTTTACCGCTGGGCACGAGGTTACGTTACCGATTTGGCTGCTCAACCAGCTCGCTCGCCCGCGCGACGCCGCCATTACCAACGTGGTCGCCATGATGGTGATGCTGATTACTGCGATACCAATTATCGGCGCCTATTACTTAACGCGCGGCACAGAAGCTATTGCGGGCAGCGGTAAATAAATGAATATGTTAGTTGATAAGGCCGCAATAATTAAAGCTAGCACTTTCAAACCAAGCGAGCGCGTGACTTTGCTAGGCCTAGATTTCGGCTCAACCACCAGTAGCGCCCTAGTAACGAGCGCTAAAGTATCTAGCAGTAGCGCCACAGGCCGCATGCAGCTTGCTGACGTTGCAGTTACATATAAGTCTGATCCAGCATTTACGCCATTTATCAATCAACGCATTGATACCGAAAAAGCCTCTGTATTAATCGCGCAATGGCTTAAACAAAGCGGTATAAAGTTAGATGAAATTTTCTCTGGCGGCAGCATGATTACTGGCTTGGCGGCGCAGGCTGATAATGCCGACGTGCTTTCGAAACTCATTACCAGCATCGTCGGTGATAGCATCATCGCCACTGCAGATGATCCATGTTTAGAGTCGTGGTTAGCGTTTATGGGTAGTTGCTCCGCACTGAGTCGTTACCACGTAGATGTGCCAATTATTAATTTTGATATTGGTGGCGGCACGACTAATACAGCGCTTGGCATAAATGGCGATGTGCTACAAACGGGCTGCTTTTTCATCGGCGCGCGACACTTTCAGTTTGTGGCTGGCAGCTATCAATTAATAGCAATGTCTAGCTACGGCTTGGCTTTGCTTGATGTGCTAAATATTCATACGCGTATTGGTGAGACGTTTACTGAGGGTGAAATAGCCGAAATTATGGCGTTTTATGTAAGCGCATTGGAAGCCATTGTGACGAGTGATGCCGATTTTTTTGATTCAGAAATCACACAAAAACACAGTCAAGTCGCCATTACTTTAACTCCAAATACGAAATCTAGCATTACTTTTTCGGGTGGCGTGGGTGAACTCATTTATAAAATTACGGCTGGCGAAACGCTGCCAACAACGACTTACTTTGGTGATTTCGGCATTGATCTAGCGCTAACAATTTCACGCTCGCCGATACTTTCAGCCAATCTAAAACATTGCGTACCAGAACACAAAGGTCGCGCCACGGTGGTTGGTTTAACGCTACATTGTACAGAAATATCTGGCAACACTATTTATTTACCCAAGCCAGATTGCTTGCCGCTGCGTAATTTGCCGATTGTGGCCAAATTAGCGGCAGATAACGCAATGGAACAATGGCATAGCGCTTTTACGTTAGCCGCCAAATGTCGACATGGCGCTTGCATACAAATTACAACAGCCAATACACTCAAACAAATCCGCGCGCTGGCACAGAAAATAAGCAATTGCATGCACGCTAGCAAATATGAGCCTTCGCGACCTTTGCTAATCTTAGTCGAAGCGAATATTGGCAAGGCTTTAGGCAATTATATTTCCAATTGGGGGCAAAGCATGCAAAATGTGATAGTGATTGATGAAGTGGTGTTGCGTGATGCGCATTTTGTGCATATTGGTCGCCTGCATCAACAAATGATTCCCGTTTCATTTTATGGTTTAAATTAATAAAATTGCATTAATAATTGATGAAAACTTTAAGCAAAATCGAGCAAATACGGGTTCCAAAGCCTAATACAGACAGGCCTTACAGCATAATCTTGCTCGATAGAAGTTTTACTTTTGCGAGCCTGAAACACGTACTTGGTGCGGCCGATATTAGCAAAGCTGGGGATCGTAAAGCTGGCATTGCGGCAACAGATGAAATTATGCGAGAAGCTGCGCGCAGTGTGCTTTCTGGCTTAACGTTGCAACATTTTTATGATAACCCGCTCAGCAATATCCACGGCCAAATTGATAGCGTGATGCGCGTAAATTACGACATTAATCACGCAGTATTTGCAACAATATCGCAACTCACATTGGGCGAGTTAAAAGACGAATTGCTGAAAACCAACAGCGTGCGTATTCGCCAAATTGGCAGTGCACTCACTGGTGTAATGGTCGCCGCACTAACCAAGTTATTAGACGTTCACGAGTTGGTTTTTTTAGCTAAAAAACTTAAAAATGGTGCCTCTGCTAAAGCTCGCACCGTTGTTGGCTTACAGGGCACCCTATCTTCACGCTTGCAACCTAACCACCCCACAGACAATTTAAGCGGCATCACCATGCTGCTGTACACGGGCTTGAGCATGGGTTCGGGCGATGCAATTTTAGGTTTGAATCCTGCCATTGATAACGTGGCGAACATCAGTGCGACTTTACAGCATTTGGATAAAATCCGCCGCGAAACCGGCGCGCCTACACAGATTTGCGTGCTATCGCACATTAAAACCCAGTTGGAATGCCTGAAAAATGGCGCTTCAGTAGAAATTATGTTTCAAAGTTTGGCAGGTACTGAGCGCACTTTAACGGACGAATTTGATGTGACAGTTGAGCTGCTAGACCATGCGTATGAGGTAATGCGTACGAAAAGCCCGTTGCGCGATGTTGCCGAAAACTTACTATATTTTGAAACGGGTCAAGGTAGCGAGCTCACCTACAACAAGCACGACGGTATGGACATGACCACGACCGAGGCGCTATGTTATGGCTTGGCGCGCCGCTATTCACCGTTTATGGTGAACAATGTCACGGGTTTTATTGGCCCAGAAACGCATTTAGATAACCATGAAATGACTTATTCTTGCTTGCAAGATCACTTTATGGGCAAGTTGTTAGGCTTGCCTATGGGCATGGCACCATGTTACACACTGCATTCTCAGGTTACCATTGAAGGTCAACAAATGGCGACTGAACTGCTTACGGCGGCGGGTGCTAACTTTTTTATGGATGTGTATTTGGGCACCGACCGCATGCTGGCGTATTTTGACACTAGCGGCCATGACGACCAAACCTTGCGTGAAACCTATAATTTACGCCCTGCTCCGGAATTCCTCACTTGGGCAATTTCGCGCGGCATTTTTATTGAAGATACCGATGGCAATATAGTGCGTGGCAAAAATTGGGGTAATCCTAAAATTTTCTGTCAATCTGACAGTGAATTTCAACGCTTGCAAGAATCTGTGCCAGCATTTTATGGTTTTGAAAATGCGGGTGCACGCACGTCAAATAAGGTTTCTAGGCTTATTAAGGCGAATCAAGCCATTGGCCGCGAGGCGATATATGCCGATTTACGCCCTGCGGAAATCGGCGATATTACCTTACGTACTTTAACCACAAACGCGGCCAACAAAAGTGAGTATTTAA
>JANYGD010000083.1 GCA_025359405.1 Methylotenera sp.
GAATTTACTTGCCTGTGCCCCAAAACTGGCCAGCCTGATTTTGCGACGATTTACTTGGACTACATTCCCGACCAACTTTGTGTGGAGCTGAAAAGTTTGAAGCTGTATATTTGGAGCTTCCGCAGTGAAGGTTGCTTTCACGAAGCCGTAGCCAATCAAATTTTGGATGATTTGAGCGCGGCGACTAAGCCAAAATTTATGCGCGTTACCGCCAAATTTTTCGTGCGCGGCGGTATTTTTACTAATGTTATTGCGGAGCATCGTAAAACGGGCTGGCTGCCTGAAACACCAGTGGATTTAGCGCAATTCAAATCGCAATCTAACACGCGTGGTTAAACGCAATTCAACTCAGAAATTCGTTGACAATTGCCCTCCCCGTCTTTAATATTGCGCCTTCTCGAATTGTTGCCAATTTAAGAACCCAAATTTTTTGAAGTCAAACGGGGGTATAGCTCAGCTGGGAGAGCGCTTGCATGGCATGCAAGAGGTCAGCGGTTCGATCCCGCTTACCTCCACCAAATTTGCGGTTTTATGCGGTAATTTCATTTTAGAAAAAGCGGTAAATGTAGTAAAATGCTGCTCGTTGTATCGGTTTAAATTCCAAGGTCCCCATCGTCTAGAGGCCTAGGACACCTCCCTTTCACGGAGGCGACCGGGGTTCGAATCCCCGTGGGGACGCCAAAAATTAAAACGCCACCGCAAGGTGGTTTTTTTGTTTTTGGCTTTGCCTTGAGTATTTTCAGCGAGCGCTTGATGTATCGCTCAGTACCGAGGTGGCTTGCACCTCGTTCGGGTATCCATCGGTGAGTGTTTTCATGAAAGCAATGATGTCCTCCATCTGCCTATCAGACAGTTTAAGGTTGCCCACTTCATCGCAATTACGCCCTTTTTCCATCTCTGCTGTGGGCCAATGGTCAGGGTTTCCCTTTGCGCAGGCGGTGTTATAAAAGCGCATTACGTCCTTGAGGCTTGTAAATACACCGTTATGCATATAGGGTGCCGTTACGGCGACATTGCGCAAGGTGGGCACCTTGAATTTCCCCGCATACTCTTCTGGCTTACGATGGGCGTGAGACAAAATCTTACGTGCTAACTCGCTATCGGCCAGGCCGCGGTCAATATATGCACTGCCTGACGGATTTTGCGGCGCTGCCATTGCATAGAATGGATTTTCCGGATTTCGGGGCACGCCGAGATTATCATTGGTAAAATCGGTAAACAACGGAGGCTTGCCATGATCGAGTGCGCTAGGATGGCAAGCCGCACAATTACCCGCCTTCTTACTATTAAATAGTTTCAAGCCACGCAATTCCTGTGGGGACAATTTAGCCTGTTTGCCTAAGTAGGCATCATATTTTGAACTGAAAGCATTCACTTCAGCACTGCGCTCAAAAGCAGTTATGGCAATAATCATGGCATTGAATTGACTTGTTACATCACTGCTTACCTTCTCGCCAAATATGGCACGCAGTTCAGCGTCGTAGCCAGCCTCAATCAGTTTTTTTACAACGGCCTCTTTGTCCGGATTGCCCATCTCTAGCGGATTCAGCAGCGGTTTCTCTGCCTGCGCTTCGGCGTTTGGCTCACGTTGATCCACAAACAGGCCGCCGACCACCGTGTTAGATTCTTTGTCAAAATGTGGTTTTGGGCTCATTATGTTGTAGGCGATTGATGGTGCATTGCGGGCGGTGAAAGATTTACCATTCGCACCCAGCGCGATACCGTTTCGCATCTTGTCAGGTGGCGTTGCGAAGCCGACTGCAGGATTATGGCAGCTGGCACACGATTGACCAGAGGGCTGAGAAAGACGAGTATCGAAGAACAATCGTTTTCCTAGCTGCACGAGTTCAGGCGAATCCTGTCGCGGTGCAGAAAAGCCAGCGACGGGCATTAACAGAACGAATGCAATAAACAAGTGCCTTGGCATAAGAATAGTTTACTAATCTAAATGAGAATCATTATTATATAGAGATAAACATTTCGTCGCAAGGTGGTTTTTTTGTTTTTAGGGCGTACCATCATAAAAAACTAATCAGCTATTTTTAATGGATACCTGCAAATGATCGGATACGTATCGCTCGGCACTAATAATTTACCGGCCGCCGCCGCATTTTATGACCAACTTTTTGCTGAAATCGGCGCAAAACGTATGTGGGAGTTTGAACGTGGCATTGGCTGGGGAGCCGCGGAAAACGCGCCCCAACTATCGATTTTAAAACCTTACGATGGCAATGCGGCAAGCGTTGGCAATGGCGTGATGGTGGCTTTTAGCGTAGATGCCAAAGAGAAAGTAGAACGTGTGTATAACAAAGCGCTTGTACTTGGCGCAAAAGATGAAGGCGCAGTTGGCTTTCGCGGTGATAATTTTTACGCAGGTTACTTTCGCGATTTAGATGGCGACAAACTGTGCGTCTATTGTGAGATCTAGTAATAAAGTGGTCTTGAACGCAATCGAAAGTTACCAATCTCATCAAAAGGTGAGACTGTTGGGCGCTATCTGCTCATGACCATACTACTCGTCATCCTGCTTGCAATTATCTTCGGCTTTGCCTTAGGCCGCCATCAAGCACATTCCATCCAAAACAGGGGAGAAGCTCTGCTGGCAGGGCATTTGCTGGAGAATTTTTCTGCGCCTGACTACCAACTTATGAACAACGTCACCTTGCGTGTACAAGATGGCACGACACAAGTCGATCACATACCTAGTGTCCAAATTCGGCGTCTTCGTTATCGAGACAAAGGACTACAAAGGCTGGATTTTTGCTGACCCAAAACACGCGTCGTGGACACAAACCTTCTTCACGTGCGATTTCAAGTTTCAGAACCCCATTCATCAGAACTACAAACATGTCCGCGCCGTGCAGTCACTACTGGACTTTCTTCCTGCGGAAGCAGTGGTCTCAGTCGTTGTCTTCACGGGCGAAGCCGAGTTCATGACACCCATTCCTGACGGTGTTTTCACTCTCGATAACCTGATTGCATATCTGCACAGTCGAAAAGCTGAACTCCTGTCGGAGAATCGAATCCAGTTCTGTGTCGGTCGCCTAGAAACCAACCGGCTTGCACTTACACGGCAAACGGACATTGAGCACATTCAAAGTCTCCAACGGAGGTATGGAAATGCAGACTAACCCAAGACCCCACTCCTCCACCTCGCCTGCGCGCACCGTGAACATTGAAATGATACGGAACAGACCACATTTTATCCAAACCCTTATAATGTAATCGTCTCACCCCCACATGGATATTTTCTCGCAGAGCATCCGTTTTTTAATCAAATCTTAATAAGCTAGCATCAAACTTGCTTATAACCCTATTAAGTTCATTGCTTTGGAGGCCTAAAATGACTATTAGAGTAGGTGTAAACGGGTTTGGTCGCATAGGGCGAATGGTGCTGCGAGCCGCACTGGATAAGGCTGAGTTTGCAGATATTGAAGTGGTTGCGATTAATGGTTTAGAAGCGCCGGACTACATGCTCTATATGCTGAAGTATGACTCAGTACATGGCAGATTTAAATTTGATGCACATTTTGAGGGCGAAAACTTAATTGTTGAGGGCAAAAAAATTCGTCTTTCATCAAAAAGTGCTCCCTCTGAGATTGATTGGGCTGCCGCTGGCGTTGATGTGGTGGTGGAATGCACGGGAGTGTTTTTAACGCAAGAAACCTGTTTAGCACATATTAATCAAGGTGCAAAAAAGGTGGTGCAATCCGCCCCTGGTAAAGACGATACACCGATGTTTGTGTACGGCGTTAACCATCTGGCCTACCTTGGTGAAAAAATCGTTTCTGCGGCATCGTGCACCACAAACGGCTTGGCACCACTGGTTAAAGTGCTACACGATAATTTTGGAATCAAACGTGGTTTGATGACGACCATACATGCTGCAACCGCCTCGCAAAAAACGGTAGATGGCCCCATCAAAAAAGATTGGCGCGGTGGCCGTGGGGTGTTTGAGAACATTATCCCCTCAAGCACTGGCGCGGCAAAAGCGGTAGGTAAAGTGATTCCATCGCTTAATAAAAAAATCACGGGTATGGCGTTGCGTGTGCCTACTGCCGATGTTTCAGTGATAGATTTAACGGTTGAATTGATTCAAGAAACGACTTATGAGGCGATTTGTGCGGCAATGAAAACAGCTGCGAACGGCCACCTAAAAGGCGTGCTGGCTTATACCGATGAAAAAGTGGTTTCCACTGATTTTAGAGGGGAATCCGCCACCAGCGTATTTGATGCAGACGCAGGCATTATGCTTGACCCCACTTTTGTTAAAGTGGTGGGTTGGTATGATAACGAGTATGGATACACATGTAATTTATTGCGTCTTGTTCAGCACGTATCTAAATATAAGGTAGCAACAGAATCGATTGAAATGGATGAATTTGATTTAGCTGAGGCAATATAGTAGCGCTAATATACAGTATTAGTGATTATTGGCGGGCTTGCGCCCGCCATCGCTGCCAACCGCCCTATTTGCTACAAACTTTCACGGCCATGATATCGATGGCCTTTCCCGTCTCAAGAAACGATTTCATGCTGGAAAGAACAAGCGGCCAGCCTTTAGCTACAGCGCCTGCCATTGTTGAATCGGCCTTAAAGTCACCGTGCATCACATTTAAGCGCACCATATCTTCGATGGCTTCAATTTCAAATGTTACGCGAGAATCGTCGCTTGGATTTTCAGGGCTAGCCCATGACAGCACCAGGCGTTTAGGCGGCACGCTTTCCAGTACTTGTCCGACAATTCTAATTTGCCCTTCACTGGCAACATGTTGCCATGTTGAGCCTACTTGCCAGTCGGAAACGTTATCATGCACCCAATACTGGCGCGTGAATTCAGGGTTTGTGATGGCAGCCCATACCTTCTCAGCTGTGGTTTTAATGTAGGTGGTGTAAATAAAATCGTTACTCATGGTCATTCTCCTTTAGTGATTGTTTAAGGTTGTATAGCGCGTCCAATCGGCTTTGCTCAAATTGACCTATCCAGCGCATGTAGATTTCGTTAATAGGCACAGGGTTAAGGTAATGCAGCTTTTCACGCCCCTGCTTGACGGTGACGACAAGATTCGCCGCCTCCAGCAAAACAAGGTGTTTGGTTACTGCTTGACGACTCATATCGTGATCCTCACAAAGCTCGCCTAACGTCAGCCCGTTTTTCTGGCGCAGTTTATCAAGCAGCTGTCTGCGGCTGGCATCAGCCAGCGCTTTGAATACTTTGTCTTCATCAGTCACCATGTGCGCATTATATGCAACCGTTTAGTTGCATGTCAAGCAATATTTAAAAACAGAATTTGGTTTTAAGGCTTGGTGTTATAATTTGCGGCGTCTCTTATAGCCAAAAAACCTAAGTTAAAAGCACATATGAATATAGACCTGATGCGCAAGGTGGATTACTTTGCAGGCGTGCCCTTATGCCTTGTGGCGACCTTGCTGGTGAAGCTTTCCAGCCTAATCGCATCACAAAAAACCAGCGCGCCCAAAAACGTATTGTTTATAGAACTCTCTGAAATGGGCAGCGCCATTTTGGTGGACCCGGCCATGCGCAAAATACAAAAAACCGCCAATGCCAATTTGTATTTTGTGATTTTTAAAGGCAATGCGGCAAGTTTGCGCTTGCTAAATACCGTGCCAATAGGCAATGTCTTTACTATCAGAGAAGATAACCTTGTAAATCTAGCCATCGATAGCTTGCGTTTTTTGGTTTGGACGCGCAAAAACAACATTGATACGGTTATAGATTTGGAGCTGTTTTCGCGCTATAGCGCCCTGCTGACGGGGCTTTGCGGTGCGGCTAAGCGCGTTGGTTTTCATGCGTTTTATAACGAAGGCTTATACCGAGGTGCCATGCTGACGCACCGCGTGGCCTATAACCCCACGCTGCACATCGCCAAAAACTTCATCGCGCTGGTAAATGCGGCGCTGGCAAACAAGGCCGAACGTCCGTATTCCAAAACATTCGTTGACGACAGCGAAATCAAGCTCGCCCGCGCCAGCGTGGATGCAAGCGCCCAAACGGCTATGCGCGCGCGCATAAGTGAAGAGTTTCCAACTTATGACGAAAAGCGTCATCGCATTGTCTTGATTAACCCGAATGCCAGTGACCTGCTGCCGCAACGGCGTTGGATGCCAGAGAATTTTGTGACTGTAATGCGTGATTTATTGGCAAATAGCGCAGATTTGCTGGTGCTGATTACCGGCGCGCCGGCCGAGCGTGAACAGGCACAGCGCTTAAAAGAACAAGTGAATCACGAGCGTTGCGTTAATTTTGCTGGCAAGCAAAAGTTAGAGGAATTACCTGCGTTATACCAAATTGCAGAATTGATGCTCACCAACGATTCCGGCCCTGGGCATTTTTCATCGGTGACGGATTTGCGTACTTTTGTGCTTTTCGGCCCAGAAACTCCCTTGTTATACGGCTCCCTAGGCAACAGCACGCCAATTTACGCAGGCTTAGCATGCTCGCCCTGCGTGAGTGCCGCCAACCACCGCAAAACGCCTTGTAACGACAATGTGTGCTTGCAAGTGATTAAACCAGACGCGGTGTTGAGCCAATTGCGTGAGGCGCTAGTAAAAAAACAAGTTGTAAAAAAGCAATCTACGCGTAGTTCAAAAGCTTAAATTCAGCTAAATGTTTAAACTAGAAATCCCCTCGCCTATCAGCAAACCGCACTTGTTGATGTTTTGCTTGCTCACGGCGTGTGTCGATGTCGTCGTTTTCCATTTTCTGTCACAAGCGCATTCGGTGGCGTTTGCGCACCTCGCGAGCTTTTTAGCGGCGGCTGGCCTTGGTTATATTGTATTTTCAAGCTATTTCAAACCAAACAAGCCGCTAAGCTATGCGCTGATTGCCTTGCTGGTGGCGCTGTTGCGTGGCGGGTTGTTGGCGTCGATCATGCAAATGGTGCATCTGCCTGCGCTGGCGGCAATTGTGGTTTGCGCCTTATTTTCTGCTGGTTTGCTTTATCTTGTCACTATTTACACGCTTCAAGCAAACAATTTAACAGCCGAAACCAAAAGCAAATATTTTTGCTTGGGCGTGGTGGTGTATGCGATTTTGCTAAAACTGTTTTATTTGGGCGCGCCCGAGCTGATTTTTGAGGAGGCGTATTACTGGAATTACGCGCAACACTTGGATATCGGCTACTTGGATCATCCCTTAATGGTGGCGTGGATAATCAAACTTTTCACCAGTTTATTGGGCACCAACGAGTTTGCTGTGCGATTTGGTGCTTTTTTATGCTGGTTTGTAACGACATATTATATTTTCAAACTTGCGCGTGAAGTTTTGAACGAAGCGAGCGCTTATTGGGCGCTGGTGCTTGTTGCCGTGCTACCCGCCTACTTTTCATTTGGCTGGTTTATGAGCCCTGATGCACCGCTCTCCGCGTGCTGGGCAGCAGTCATTTACTATTTCCATCAAGTCATCGTAAAAGATAACGAAAAAGCGTGGCTAGGCGTAGGCATCGCGCTTGGTTTAGGTCTCATTTCTAAATACACCATTGTGTTATTGGGCGGCACGATTGCGTTATTTCTGCTGGTTGATAAGCCATCCAGAAAATGGCTCATGCGGCCGCAGTCTTACATTGCGTTGGTTATAGCTTGCGTGTTGTTTTTACCCGCCATCATCTGGAACATGCAGCATGCGTGGGCATCGTTTGCTTTTCAAAGTGAAGGCCGCGTTGCCAGCGGCAACCATTTTTCGTTACCGCGCTTTATTAGCAACGTGCTTATTTTTATTACACCAATTGGTGTCATGTCCTTTATCACACTGGTGAAGTATAAAAGTACGATTTTAGCGCGCCTGCAAGCCAATGTTGGTGCGGCTTCCAGTCTGCCTCGCAGTTATTTTGTTTTGGCCTGGCTGACGCTTTTCCCTGTGTTGGTATTCGCCTCTCTTAGCTTATTTAGGCCGAGCAAACTCAACTGGACTGGCCCGTGCTGGCTAGCACTAATTCCGTTTTTAGCATTGCTGATTACACAAAAACCAGACGCAACCACGCCAAA
>JANYGD010000114.1 GCA_025359405.1 Methylotenera sp.
GCAATGACAACTGCCTTTGTAGATCATTTCAACCTCCAATTAACTTCGGTAGTCAGCATTAATTTTCACATAATCATACGAAAAATCGCAAGTCCAAATGGTGATATTTTCCTTGCCGCGATTCAATACCACACGCACCAAAATGTCAGACTCCTGCATAATCGCTGCGCCTTGCTCTTCCCTATACGAAGCCGCTCTGCCGCCATTTTCCGCTACCAACACATCACCCAAATAAAGTTGCAAAGCATTCACGTCCAAATCATCAATGCCTGCATAACCAATGGCTGCCAGAATACGCCCCAAATTAGGGTCAGACGCAAAAAACGCAGTTTTAATCAGTGGTGAATGCGCAATCGCATACGCCACTTTGCGGCATTCTGTCTCGTTTTTACCAGCTTCTACAGTCACAGTCATAAACTTAGTCGCGCCTTCGCCATCGCGCACAATCGCCTGCGCCAGCTCGATTGCCACATCCGTTAAAACATCACGGAGTGTAGTAAAATCAGTGTTTTTCTCGGTAATTTCCGCACTACCTGCTTGATTGGTTGCCATCATTATCAGGCTGTCGTTGGTGGAAGTATCGCCATCCACCGTGATGCAATTAAACGATTTATTCACCGCATACTGAATGATGCTTTCCAGTGCATCTTGGCTGATAGCCGCATCGGTCGCGATGTAACCTAACATGGTCGCCATATTGGGGTGAATCATGCCAGAACCCTTGCTGATGCCCGTAATGGTGACCTGTTTGCCGCCCAACATGAGCCTGCGTGAAGTGCCTTTGGCGACAATATCTGTCGTCATAATTGCTTCAGCTGCATTCAACCAGTTATCTTCTTTTAGGTTTTCAATCGCCGCTGGTAAACCTGCAATCACTTTATCGACCGGCAACGGCTCTAAAATAACGCCCGTTGAAAACGGCAATACCTGATTCGTATTAATATTCAATAAGTTACCTAAAACCACACAACTTTGTTCAGCACGGTTTAAACCATCTTCTCCCGTACCCGCATTGGCACAGCCCGTATTCACTAGCAAGGCGCGAATATCTGTCTTTTGCGCTAAGAAATCTTTACACAAAATCACTGGCGCAGCGCAGAAGCGGTTTTTGGTGAACACACCAGCCACGCGGCTGCCTTCTGCCAGTGTTATCACCAATACATCTTTGCGGTTTGGTTTGCGCACATACGCTTTGGCAAAACCCAATTGAACACCTCTGACAGGCAATAGGGATAAGGCTTCTGGGGCAGTCAACTTAACGGGCATTCATTAATCCTTTTTACTTTCTAATTCTTAAGTACGGCGCCAAGTCGTGCCTTGTGGCGTATCCTCTAAAATAATACCGCTATCTGCCAGCTCTTTGCGAATGCGGTCGGCCTCGACGAAGTTTTTGGCTTTTTTAGCCTCAATACGTAAGTCAATCAACTGATCGATTGTTTCCATATCACGAGCATATAATAGCGATACATCAGTCTCGTCATCAATAGAAAGTGTTTCAATATGCCCAACGGATATATCAGCACCCTCAGTTATCGAGCTAGAAATAGAAATGATTTCGCCCTGCAAAAACGCATCTGCATCACGCTGCAATAAACCGACTACTCCACCCAAATTTTTCAGCAGCGTTGCTGTCTTAACCGCACCAGTTTTGTTCACCTCATTAGCCAAATCGAACAACACGGCCATTGCTTCTGGCGTATTGAAATCATCATCCATCGCCTCTTTAAAGCGCGCGGCTTGCGGGTGATTCCAATCAATAATGTTAGTGCTTACTTCGCGGCCACGCAAGGCAGTATAAAGCCTTGTAAGTGAAGCCTTGGCGTCATCCAAATGCATGTCTGAATAATTGAGCGGGCTGCGATAATGCGCACGCAGAATGAAAAAGCGCACCACTTCGGCATCGTATTTTTTCAGCACCTCTCGAATAGTAAAAAAATTGCCGAGTGATTTGGACATTTTTTCATCATCCACGCGCACAAAGCCGTTGTGCATCCAATAATTGGCCATTTTACAGTTGTGTGCGGCTTCACTTTGGGCGATTTCATTTTCGTGATGCGGAAACTGCAAATCTTGTCCGCCGCCATGAATATCAAAGTGCGCGCTGAGCAGACTGGCACTCATCGCTGAACATTCAATATGCCAGCCTGGGCGGCCATTTCCCCAAGGGGATGGCCAGTTTGGCTCGTTTGGCTTGGCGGCTTTCCACAATACAAAATCCATGACATCTTTTTTATGCGTATCGACTTCCACCCGTTCACCAGCACGCAAATCATCCAGGCTTTTGCCAGAAAGTTTGCCGTAATTGGCAAAGCTGCGCACTGAATAAAACACATCGCCATTGCTTGCCAAATAGGCATGACCTTTTTCAATTAAGGTAGAAATCATTGTAATCATGTCGTCAATATAGGTCGTGGCGCGTGGCTCAATGTCTGGCCTAATAATACCTAGTTTGGCAGAGTCTTCATCCATGAAGTCAATAAACCGCTGAGTGAGCGCACCTATACTTTCACCATTTTCATTGGCGCGTTTAATGATTTTGTCATCAATATCGGTAATGTTACGCACATAGGTAACATCATAATTGCTGGTACGGAACCAGCGCGAAACCATATCGAACACCACCATAACGCGGGCATGACCTAAGTGGCAAAAATCATACACGGTCATGCCGCACACATACATGCGAACTTTGCCTGCTTCGATTGGGGTGAATGTTTGCTTTTCGCGGCTGAGGGAGTTGTAAATTTTTAACATTTGCGAATTATAAAGTGTTAAACCACTAAAAATAGATAAAAAAATGTAAATAAGTGCCCTAAAGCTAATAGGGCTATTGGATGTTAGCTATGTAATTGATAGAATGGCGTTTTTACTAACTCGTTTGAGTATAACATAATGATAATCCGCAACGCTTTACAGGCTAAATTACTAGCACAAATATTATTGATATTAACTTTTACTTGTTCAGTTGCATTTGCGGATGAGCTAAAAGACATTTCACAAATGGCGGAAAACGGCCAGCAAGCTGCCGCGCTGGAACGCATTAATACTTATTTGGCGGCCAACCCAAAAGACGCGCAAGCCATGTTTATGAAAGGCATTATTCTAGCCGAAAGCGGCAAACGTGACGATGCGATTAAAAGCTTTACCGAATTAACCGAAAAATATCCTAATCTGCCAGAGCCTTATAACAACTTGGCCGTTTTATATGCCGACGCAGGCCAATACGATAAAGCCAAAAATGCATTGGAAACGGCTATTAAAACGCATCCAAGTTATGCAACTGCTCATGAAAACTTGGGTGACATTTATGCACGCATGGCCTCAGAGGCTTATGACAAGGCATTGCAGCTTGATAGTGGCAACACGCGTGCGCAAAGCAAATTATTGATGATTAAAGATTTATTTGGCAACAAAACGAATGTGGCTGCCAAAGCAACTGATACGAGTAAAACTGCTAAAACTGGAACGATGCCGATTCGCGCAGCAGATAAAAAAGTGGAGCCCGCAAAACCAGCTGAGGTGGATAAGACGCCTGCTGATGCAAGCGCTGATGAAGAAAAAAATATTAGCAATGCGGTAAACAATTGGGCAAAAGCGTGGTCTAGCAAGGACTTAGACAAATACTTTGCGAGCTATACAGATGACTTTAAGCCCGCAAAAGGTGGAAGCCACAAGGCTTGGGAGCAAACGCGCCGTGAACGCATTAGCAAACCAGCCAGCATTAATGTTGAAATCGGAAACCCTAAAGTGGTGTTAGATGGCAGCGACAGCGCAAAAGTGAGCTTCAAACAAAGTTATCGTGCGGGTGGCAACGCAATTCGTACCGATAAAACATTGATGATGAAGAAAGTTGACGGCACTTGGTTGATTGAGCAAGAAATTGCGTCGAATTAATTTTTCCAGAACACTAATGAAAGAACAGCAAAACCAAAGTAGGAATGACCGAAGATAGAAATGCTATTGATTCAAAAATTTAGATTTTTAAAGGTTGTTTTTGTAGCCGCTTGTATCATATTGCCTTGGAATGCCACTGCCATTAACCACAGTAGCATGACAGATCAGTTACTAAGCAAAAAACTTGGCCGCAATCTCGTCGAAAGCCTGTTGGTAAAAAGTCTGCTAGAAATCACCGAGGGCAATACCAAACAAGCATTCGAAACAGTGAATGAGCTTATTCACGCAGCACCAAACTTCAAACTTGCTTATCTAATTCGTGGTGATTTACTTACAGCGCAAAGCGGTACATTGAAAAACTTTGGCGATTCTGCAACTTCCACAAGTTCTGGTGACGTTAGCGGCGCGCCTAACAGCGAGGAAATAGAAGGCTTAAGAGAAGAAGCACGCACACGTATTGAATATTATTTATCTGAAAAGAAAAACTCACAGCAACCCAACTTGCTGGTTAAATTGAGTGATGAGCAAGAACATTTAATTGTGGTAGATACCGTTAAATCAAGACTTTACTTATATAAAAAAGTCGATGGTGCACTGCAATATGCGGCTGATTATTATGTAACCGTAGGCAAAAATGGCGTGGGCAAACAAACCCAAGGCGATAAACGCACGCCGCTAGGCGTTTATTTTGCCGGCACAAGACTTACTCAGCCCTTAGATGATATTTACGGTGACGCAGCTTACCCGCTTAACTACCCGAATGAACTGGATCAACATCAAAACAAAAATGGCTCTGGCATTTGGTTGCACGGTACACCTACAGACACTTACAGCCGCCCACCGCGCGCCAGCGACGGCTGCGTGGTGCTGAGCAACCCTGATTTAAAAGCCTTGCAGCCGATTTTACAGACGGGCAAAACGCCTGTCATTATTGCAAACAATATCGAGTGGTTAGAAAGCGATAAATCGAGTGAAAAATTAGAGGCGCAAGACGCCGATAAACAAGCGTTGCAAAAAGCCATTGAAGATTGGCGTAAAGACTGGGTTTCGCAAAACACCGACAATTACTTAAGTCATTATTCGAAAAAGTTTTTTTATAGTGATGGCAGCCTTAGCCAATGGGCGGACTACAAGCGTGGTATTCAAGCGAGCAAACCCAAGGTATCTATTCAGATTGAGGACATCAGCATGTTTGGTTACCCAGATTCTGAGCAGCCGACTATCGTGGTTAATTTTGAGCAAGATTTTAAAAGCCCAACTTTGCAAAATAAAATGCGCAAACGCCAATACTGGGTAAATGAAAATAATCAATGGAAAATAATTTATGAAGGTGCTGGCTAATTTAATCATGCTCAAACAACTTTTTTGTGGCTTATTGCTCAGTGTCTCAATAAGCGCCTTCGCGGCTCCTAGCGTCGAGTTCGAAACTTCACAAGGCAACTTTACGGTAGAACTTTACCCCGAAAAAGCGCCTAAGACAGTGGCTAATTTTTTACAATATGTGAAAGATGGGTTTTATGAAAATACCATTTTTCACCGTGTCATCAATCGTTTTATGATCCAAGGCGGCGGCTTTGAGCGTGACTTGACTGAGAAAAATACACGCGAACCGATTGTGAATGAATCGAACAATGGCTTGTTAAACGAACCTGGCACTATCGCTATGGCACGCACAGCTGACCCAAATTCTGCAACAGCGCAGTTTTTTGTAAATTTGGCCGATAACCAGTTTTTAAACTATGCCAGCCCAGACCCCGAACAAATCGGTTACTGCGTGTTTGGTAAGGTTACCAGCGGCTTTGAAGTTGTGCAAAAAATTGGCCTCAGCCCCACCACCAGCGTGGGTAGAAACGCTGACGTACCCATTAAAGCTATCACCATTAAAAGTGTAAAACTACTTGCAGAAGTTGCTAAGTAAATTTCGCATTTCAAAAAAAATTCTGAATTATTAAGGATTTCTCGTGGTTAAACTCACTACCAATTTAGGCGATATTACGCTTGAACTTAACGCTGAAAAAGCACCAATCACCGTCGCTAATTTCTTAAAATATGTAAAAAGCGGTTTTTATGACGGCGTAGTTTTTCACCGCGTAATCGATGACTTTATGATTCAAGGTGGCGGCTTTGACACCGACATGAAACAAAAAAAAACCGATGCCGAAATTAAAAATGAAGCGGATAACGGCTTGGCTAATGATAATTACACCATCGCCATGGCGCGCACATCCATCCCCGATTCTGCCAGTAGCCAATTTTTTATTAACGTTGGCGACAATGATTTTTTAAATCACACGGCGCCGACATCAAGTGGCTGGGGCTATTGCGTATTCGGCAGAGTGGTCGAAGGTATGGCCGTAGTTGATAAAATAAAAGCGGTAAAAACCACTAGCAAGGCTGGACACCGCGATGTGCCTGTTGAACCTGTAATCATCGAAAAAGCCAGCATTGTTTAATAGCTAATTTTATTGTCACATGGATTACTGCTTATTTATTTCAGATTTGCATCTATGTGATTCTCGCCCGCATATTACGCAGGCTTTCAATCAGTTTTTAGAAAAAACCGCCGCTAAAGCGCAAGCGCTGTATATCTTGGGCGATTTATTTGAGTATTGGGCGGGTGACGATTCTATTGCGGTTGGTACGTATCAAGCGACTATCCATGCCCTTCACAAGCTTACTTCTAGTGGCGTAGCAGTGTTTTTGATACATGGTAATCGGGACTTTTTATTGGGCAAAGACTTTGCAAACGCTACTGACATTAAAATTTTACCCGACCCAAGCTTAATCACGCTTTATGGTAAACCTGTATTACTAAGTCATGGCGATGCGTTGTGTACTGACGACATTGCTTATCAACAATTTCGCAGCGAAGTGCGCAGCACTACATGGCAAGTGCAGTTTTTAGGCCAGCCTTTAGCCAAGCGTATTGCCTATATTGAGCAATTACGTGCTAAAAGTGAGCAAGAAAAATCCACTAAATCCATGCAGATTATGGACGTGAATTCAACCGCTGTTAATAACTTGCTTCGCAAATTTTCGTATCCGCCTATCTTTATACACGGCCACACGCACCGCCCCAATAAGCACGTGCATGAAGTTGGAGGAAGCGTATGTGAACGTTGGGTATTAGGCGATTGGTACGAGCAAGGCAGCTATCTTAAACTAAGTGCTAATGGCTGCCATTCGCAAATGCTAGCTAGCTAGAAATTGATGAAAAAAAAATTATTGGTGTGCACTAACTATCGCGCGAACCCAAACCAGCCCTCATGTGCAGCACGTGGTAGTAAAGAAATTTTGGCTGAGTTAACACGGCAATTACACACAAAAAATGTGTCGATTGAAATCGAAGAAATACAATGTATAGGCTTTTGCAACGTCGGACCAAACCTGCGTTTAATGCCAGATGGTGAGTTTTTTCATGCGGTTTCAAACAAAAAACTGCTCAAAATTATTAAAGCCGCAAAAATATTTTTAAAAAACTAAAAATATTTATTCAATATAGCCTGGCACGTTAGCATGATCTACTTTGTCAATTTGCTCTGATCCTAAGAATTTCTCGGCATATTGTAAGTAAACTTTTTCTCGAATAAATAAATCAAAAATATCTGGGTCAATATGATTATCCAACCGCATTTTTCCTAAAATATTCAACGTTTCTGAAAGTGGTTTAGCTTTTTTGTAAGGTCTATCTTTAGAAGTAAGTGCCTCAAAAATATCTGCAACGCCCATCATGCGCGCTGGTATCGACATCTGTTCACGCGTTAATCCTTTAGGATAGCCTTTACCGTCCATACGCTCATGATGTCCCCCTGCATACTCAGGTACACGCCGTAAATCTTTTGGATAAGATAGTGACTCTAACATGTTAATCGTGACCACAATATGATTATTGATGACCATGCGCTCTTCTGGTGTGAGCGTGCCACGCGCAATGGTTAGGTTATACACTTCGTTTTCACTCAGAAATTTTGCGATGTGACCAGAATCACTTGTGTATTCGTAATTGGCAATATCTTTTACTCGCTGTTGATCTTCCGGACTCATCGTTTCACTACCAAAATTCACCCTGCGAATAAAATTCTTATCCACATCCAGCTGACTTCTAATTGTCCTTAATTCTTGCTCAAGACGTTTATCATTCAAACTTTTACCACTTTGGGCGACTTTTAAAACCTTGCGTAAATGTGCATTCTCTCGTTGCGTTTTAAGTAGCTCAAAGCGATGGTCAATCAAATGAATACGATCAAAAATTGTTTCTAACTTGGTTGCTTTATCCATCACCGATTCTGGCGTCGTCACTTTACCGCAATCGTGTAACCAGGCCGCAATTTTTAACTCATACACCTCTTTCTCGGTCATCGTAAAATTTTTCAAAGGACCAGCATTGGTCTTAATCGCTGCCTCTGCCAACATCATTGTGAGTTCTGGCACACGCTGACAATGACCGCCTGTATAGGGGGATTTCTCATCAATCGCATCGGCAATTAATTTAATAAAAGACTCAAACAAAGCTTTTAGGCCATTAATTAAATTATGATTAGTAAGCGCCACGGCGGCTTGCGAAGCAAGAGACTCCACCAAGCGTTGATGTGATTCTGAAAAAGCAATAATTTGGTTGGTGAGCGGATCAATTGCGTTGATTAATTGCAAAACACCGATAATCTCATTTTCATGATTTGTCATCGGCACCGTTAAAAATGATTTTGAGCGATAACCGGTTTTTTCATCAAACTTTCGTGTGCCAGAAAAATCAAATCCCTCCGTCAAATAAGCATCTGGAATATTCACCGTTTTAGCATTAACTACGCTGTAAGCCGCTACCATATTGGTATTTGGCTTACCGTCATCAAGATAAATGGGCAGTGATGGGAATGGAATCTCTTTGCCTGTTGTGCCGCCCATCGCAATATTAAGGCTCAACGTACGCATAATTTCGAACTTGAGTTTTGCGTCTTCCGTCACCGTATATAAAGTGCCGCCATCGGCATTGGTAAGCTCTTTTGCCCCCAATAAAATGATTTCCAGCAAGCGATTATTATCATGCTCAGCCGACAGCGCTACACCTATCGAATTCAGGCGTTCGAGTTGATTTAACATACCTTGGGATTGCATAAGTGTTTGCATTAAAATTTAAAACATCATCTTTAAATTAAATGCATCAAATAAACTAGTCATTAATAGTCTGTCTAAGACAAGTAGAATTCCATTTTGAGGCCGATTAGGTCAATCACATCATGGTCACTCAAAGCATGCGCCTGCACCCCAATTTTTTGTCCATTTACTAAAGGTAGCTTTTCGCCCTCTACATGCGTAATAAAATAGCCATGTGGTCGCTTGGTAATAACAGCCAGTTGCACGCCAGGTACACCAAGTGTTGTCAGTGCCTTATTAAGCAAAAGTTCACGGCCAGAATTGGTACCGCTTAATACCAGCAGATGGCCTATATTTTGTGCATTTCCAGTTGATTCTATGGGCTCTTGTTTAGCTACAGCCGGCACTGGCGCAATACTATCATTGCTTAGTTCTTTAATTAACTCAACCGGTTTTTCTTCAACATCAGTCTTCACTTCGGGGGTAGAAACATCTAGTTTTGTAGGTCGCATTACAACGGTATTTTCAAAACCATCGCGATTTACCGGCATTTTTTCTTGTGTCTTGTTCACATACTTTAACTGATACTTGCCAAACTCAATGACATCACCGTGATGAAGCACATGCTTTTTAATGGGTTTATTATTTACCAAGGTGCCATTGGTGCTATTAAGGTCTTCTAAAAACGAGTCATTACCAATTGTCGTAATAACCGCATGGTCACCACTAACCGCCAAATTATCAATATGAATGTCATTAGCTGGACGACGGCCTATAGTAGTACGCTCTTTATTTAAGCCAAACTCGCCTAGCGAATTGCCATCTAATGAAAAATGTAACTTTGCCATAATCACCCTGTCATATTTCTTAGTTTGTCACTTTTGTTTCGTTATTCGGGTTTTATTATTTAGACTTTCTTCCAAATAAGTTTCTAACCCAGCTTTTTTCAGCTATAAACGCCTTTTTTATTATTGCTATCACTACCGAAATATTATCTGTACCGCCATTTTCATTTGCTGCTTGAATTAACTTGTCTGCAGCATGCGTAATATTACCGTTCGCTTCGAGCAGAACTTTCGTAATTTCCGCATCATCAACCAAATCCGACAATCCATCAGAGCATTGCAAATAAATGTCATTTACTTCTACATCGAACTCTTGTAACTCAAGTTCTACCTTTGGGTCTATTCCCAAAGCACGCGTCACCAAATTTTTATTGTTAGCTAACAACGCTTGCTCTCGGGTAATCAACCCAGCATTAATTTGCTCCTGTATCCACGAATGGTCTTCAGTGAGCTGAGTCAGCGTTTCTCCACGCAGACGATACATCCGCGAATCGCCAATATGCCCCACTACCAATTTATTATCTGTAAAAATGGAGGCTACTAATGTGGTGCCCATGCCAGCACATTGCGGCTGCTTTTGCGATATTTGATAAATAATCGCATTCGTTTTTTCTACCGCATCTATCAGCATCAGCGATTCAGGCAATCGATTTGGCTCAGATTTACCAATGCTAGTTTTATTTTGCATGGATTCTGTAATTTCTGCTGCTATCATTAGCGCGGCAATTTCACTCGCCACTTCGCCCGCCTTGTAACCGCCCATGCCATCAGCTAACAACAATAAACCTATCGATAAATCACTCGCAACTGCGTCCTCATTGTGCTCTCTAAGCAAGCCCACATTGGTCTGTCGTACTACTTTTATGGCATTAGATACATTCAAAATTTCTAACCCACTAATGTATAAATAATGACAATGTCCATTACATCCCCATCTCTTATTGTCGCCTAAACTCTTGCGGTCTGGCTGCTGCTGCTACTTTATCTAACACACCATTGATATACTTATGGCCGTCCGTACCACCATACAGTTTAGCCAGCTCAACGCCTTCGTTAATCGCAACGCGGTATGGAATACTTATATCAAACATTAACTCGAACGATGAAATACGCAAAATTGCGTGTTCCACTGGGCTCAATTCTTGTATTTTTCTATCGATAAAGGTTGAAATTTGTTGGTCTAGCTCGTTTATTTTACCAGTCACTCCTTCCAACAAATGCTTAAAATAAGCCTCGTCTGCTTTTATATATTCCGGATCATCCTGTGCATCCAAAATAATTTGTTTTATATCCCCAGCATTAATCATGCCACGATACACCGCCTTTAAAACCAATTCTCGTGATTTGCGACGATTTTGACTCACCTTTGGTTTTTTAACCTCTTTAACTTTCAGCTTAGTCTCGATCATAACGCACGCACCAAATTCGCCATCTCAATCGCTACTTGTGCCGCTTCAGCGCCTTTTATGTGCATTCTGGCAAGCGCTTGATCATCATCTTGGGTAGTTAAAACTGCATTAGCGACCGGGATACCTGTATTAAGCTGAACCTCTGAAATACCGCGCGCAGACTCATTTGCAACCACTTCAAAGTGATAGGTTTCACCACGAACAAT
>JANYGD010000067.1 GCA_025359405.1 Methylotenera sp.
ACCAATCACATCGCGGCCTTCAGTCTTGTATTTAGCGGCTTTTGCGGTGATGGCAAGGGTGGGGGATTCTTTAATGGATTGAACGCGGTGCGATAAAACAGAGTGACTCAAAATAAATCCTTGATTTAATACTCATGCATAGAAAACGTTATTTTACGCAAAAAAGCGGCTTTTCGGAAATTTAAAATAGTAAAAGACAGACAAACCATCATTGCGGACTGGATCCTCAATTGCGCACCATTTCACCAGATGCTGAATCAAGTTCAGCATGACAGTGCTATTTTTTAGCTAGCAAGCCGCACCACAACCTAGCATTTCGCTATATTCAGCCGCGACATCTTTATTAATGTCATTCAATGCAGTTTGAATACGGTGCATTTCGGCGGCATCGCCACGTGTTTTGGCCAGCGCGCCCAGCCGCATTAGTGCGTCAAAGTTAGTGTTATCAAGGCTCACAGATTGTGTATAAGCTTTTTCGGCTAGATCTAATTGGGTGTTATTTTCGTAAGCCAAACCTAATTCATACCAAGCCTCAGTGCTATTTGGCTCTGCTTGCGTCCATTTCTCGGCCACTCGCTGCAGTTTCGGCCAATCTCCACGTGCCTCAGGTACCGCAACTTGCATGTAAAATGGTTTTTTATCTTCGTCTTCCTCCCACAAGGCTTTACCAGTGATGGGGAAAATGGTGGTTTCAGGTTGTTTTTCGAGTTGAGCTAGCCATTCAATGGGCAGCGCATAGTGAATGCTACCGCCGCGCCCAGCCGTTTTGAAGGTGTTAATACCAACTAATTTTCCATCCATATCAAATAAGCCGCTGCCGCTGGCGCCCAGAGCAAAATTGGCGGTGCTGCGAATAATTTTACCTTGATCGGCATCGTACAAGGCTTTAACCGCACCATTGCTGGTTAGCGGAGCGGGCACGCCGTTAGAGTGACCAATGGCAGCAACTTCTTGACCACGCTTTAAACCAAGACTATTGCCAATAATGGCAGGTTTAAACGGCATGTAACTGGTTGAAACTAAACATAAATCGTGCCAAGCATCCACTTTTACCGAGGAGATTAAATAAGTATCTTCGCCCCGCGAAACCCAAGGTTGTTTAGTGGCGCGCAACACGTGGCAATTAGTAATCACTTTATTATCACCAACCACCACGCCAGAGCCATATGCCAAGCCGCCTGTAGCGTTATAGCCGCGCACCATTACTACGCTAAAAAATGCATCGAACATCTTTGCGTTATCGAAGGCTACGACAGGCTGAATAGCCGCTAGCAGGGCTATTGCAAGAAATGATGCACGCATTACTATTCTCCCCATAGTTAATTATCTAATAGTAAATGACTAAAACAATTCAACAAAGTTCTTTAGAAACTATTTGCAAATGAATGGTTATCATGCCAAACCAAGTTACAAAGCCTGTTAAAATGTCCGGTTAAATTAATGGATTGCAAATAAACGTGTTTGCCACCTTTCCCAATAGTAAATATCAGCTGCATCAGCCGTTCTTACCCGCGGGCGACCAACCTGCGGCCATTGAAAAACTGATTGGCGGGCTGAATGCGGGCATGCAGTTTCAAACTTTGCTGGGCGTGACGGGTTCTGGCAAAACTTACACTATGGCCAATGTCATTGCCAGACTTGGTCGCCCGGTCATCGTCATGGCGCCCAATAAAACGCTTGCCGCCCAATTATATAGTGAGTTTCGCGAGTTTTTCCCTAATAATTCGGTGGAATATTTCGTTAGTTATTACGATTATTATCAACCCGAAGCTTACGTACCTTCGCGCGACTTGTTTATTGAGAAAGATTCCAGCATTAACGAGCACATCGAGCAGATGCGACTTTCTGCAACTAAGGCTTTGCTAGAGCGCGAAGACAGCATTATTGTCGCCTCTGTTTCTGCCATTTACGGTATCGGCGACCCGACCGATTATCATGGCATGGTGCTGCACCTAAAGCAGGGCGATAAACTAAACCGCGATGACGCCGTTAAGCGCTTAATCGGCATGCAATATGACCGCAACGACTTTGATTTTAGCCGCGGCAGTTTTCGCGTGCGCGGCGACGTGATTGATATTTTCCCCGCTGAAAATAACGAAACTGCGGTGCGGCTCAGTTTGTTCGATGAAGAGGTGGATTCCATCACTTTATTCGACCCTTTAACTGGACAAATATTTAATAAAATTCAAAGGTTTACAATATATCCTTCAAGTCATTACGTAACATCGCGCGAAACCACAATTAAAGCGATAGAAAAGATTAAAATCGAGCTTAAAGACCGCGTGGCGCATTATATTAAAGAAAATAAACTGGTGGAAGCACAGCGTATCGAGCAGCGCACGCGCTTTGACCTAGAAATGCTTAACGAAATTGGCTTTTGCAAAGGCATCGAGAACTACTCGCGCCATTTATCTGGTCGCAATGTGGGCGACCCGCCACCAACGCTGATTGATTATTTGCCCGATAACGCGCTGATGATTATCGACGAAAGCCACGTCACCGTGCCGCAAATTGGCGGCATGTATAAGGGCGATTGGTCGCGCAAAACCAATTTGGTGGATTACGGCTGGCGCTTGCCTTCTGCGCTGGATAACCGGCCACTGAAATTTGAAGAATTTGAGCGCATTATGCGCCAAACGGTGTTTATTTCGGCCACACCAGCCGAGTACGAAAAAAATCATCAGCAACAAGTGGTGGAAATGATTGCACGGCCAACAGGCTTGATTGACCCAGAAATTACGGTGAAGCCTGCTGACACGCAAGTGGATGATTTGCTCGGTGAAATTAAGCTGCGTGTGGCCGTAGGTGAGCGCGTGCTGGCGACCACGCTCACAAAAAGAATGGCAGAGGACTTGACCGATTATTTGGCCGAGCATGGTGTGAAGGTGCGCTATTTGCACTCGGACATTGATACAGTGGAGCGCGTTGAGATTATCCGTGATTTGCGCTTGGGCGAGTTTGACGTGCTGGTAGGCATTAACTTGTTGCGCGAAGGTTTGGACATTCCCGAAGTGTCTTTGGTGGCAGTTTTAGACGCCGATAAAGAAGGTTTTTTGCGTTCCGAGCGTAGCCTCATTCAAACCGCCGGCCGTGCCGCGCGCAATATTAACGGTAAAGTGATTTTTTATGGCAATAAAATCACACGTAGCATGGGCTTGGCGATTGACGAGACCAACAGAAGAAGAAAAGTGCAAATGGCGTTTAACACCGCGAATAATATTGTACCTATTGGCATCAGCAAACGCGTGAAGGACATGATTGACGGCGTTTATGACAAAGACGAGGCACAGCGCGAGCGCAAGGCCGCGCAAGATCAAGCCAAATATGAAAGTTTGAGCGAAAAACAAATCGCCAAAGAAATGAAACGCTTAGAAAAAGCCATGCACGATGCGGCAAAAAACTTAGAGTTTGAAAAAGCCGCGGATTTTAGAGATCAACTTAAAAAGCTCAAAGTCAAGTTTTACGGGGCTGAGATGCCTGACTTGGTTTAATTTTATGATGTTATTTAAACGCAGGAGTAGAATATGCAGAATATGATAGAAAGCGTGACAACCGTATCCCACGTGATTCAGCTGGCCGTGGCGCCAGTGTTCTTGCTCACGGGCATAGGCGCAATTTTAAGCGTATTAACTGGCCGTTTGGCGCGTGTGGTGGATCGCTTTCGCGCGCTAAATGAAAAGTGTGATTCGCCGCAAGCGCAAGCAGAAAACCCTAGCTGTGCTAATTATAAGCAAGAGTTGCATATTTTGTCGTGCCGCGCAGAGTGGGTGCATTGGGCGATTACGCTGTGCACTTTGTCATTGCTTTTAGTGGCGCTGGTAATTGGCACTTTGTTTTTGGGCTCGTCCATCAGATGGGATTCGTCATGGCTGGTTTCACCATTATTTATTATTGCCATGTTAAGCTTAATCATAGGCTTAGGCTGTTTTTTGCGTGAAATTCACCTTTCAAAACATACGTTTGAATTGCCAAGCAATCGCAAGCCTTGATTTAAATACATGTCCTGCAAGCCAGTATTAATAGGGCTTCCATGACATATGTTTTATGCAAAATCAAAGGCCTTAGCAATAAAATTCTTTTTAAATTTTAGCTGGATTACCGTCTTTGCAGAAATGACGGGCTGAAAATTAAACAAGCTAGCATCATTAATTAAAAAGCGTTTGATTAATCAACACTTTTTGACTATAATCGCGGTCTTTCAAACCTTGCCACACCGTTAGCATAACGGGTGGCTTTAACCACAAGGAGATTTCATGCGACATTATGAAGTAGTTTTTATCGTCCATCCGGACCAAAGCGAGCAAGTGCCTGCGATGATTGAGCGCTATCGCGCTTTAATCGCCGCTAGCGGCGGTGCCATGCACCGTTTAGAAGATTGGGGTCGTCGTCAGCTGGCTTACCCAATTCAAAAAATCCACAAAGCCCATTACGTTTTGATGAACATTGAGTGCAACCTGGAAACATTGGCTGAGCTTGAGCATGGCTTTAAGTTTAACGATGCTGTATTGCGTCATTTAACCATGGGTACCAAAACCGCCGCCACTGCCCCTAGCCCAATGATGAAAGAAGAGAAATCTAGATCGGTGCTAAGCCGTGATGAAGCGCCAGCCGCCGTTGTCGCTGAAGCTGAGGTTGTGGCAGCAGAATAATTGAATAATTTAGTGCTGAGTGGCGTGGTTATTGGTTTAGAGCCCATACGCTACACACCAGCAGGCATACCGTTGTTAAGTTTTGTGTTGCAACATGCTTCGGAGCAAATTGAAGCAGGTTTAAAAAGAAAAGTGGAATGTGAAGTGAACGCAGTTGCTTTAGGTGACATTGCGAAACAAAACATTCAACTAGGTTCTAGCGTTAAGGCAAAAGGATTTTTAACCAAACGCAGCGCAAAAAGCACACAACTGGTATTACATATTGAAAAGTTAGAAATACAGAATATTTAGGAGTTTTATCATGGCAAGAGAGATGTATAAACGCCGCCGTTACTGCCGTTTCAGTGCAGAAGGCATTAAAGAAGTAGATTACAAAGATGTAGATTTACTGAAAGATTTCATTTCAGAAAACGCAAAAATTATCCCAGCCCGTATGACTGGCACCAAAGCCAGATATCAACGCCAACTGACGACAGCGGTTAAACGCGCGCGCTTTTTGGCCTTGTTACCGTACACAGACAAACACCCAGGCTAAGGAGAATAATATGCAAGTAATTTTATTAGAAAAAGTCGCAAACCTAGGCGTGTTGGGCGATGTTGTTAAAGTAAAAGATGGCTTTGGCCGTAACTTTTTAATTCCGCAAGGCAAAGCAAAACGCGCAACAGATGCTAATAAAGCTGAGTTTGCGATACGTCGTGCCGAACTTGAAAAACAACAAGCCGATATTTTAACTGCCGCAACTGCGCGTGGTGCAAAACTAGCTGGTTACGTATTGCAAGTGACACAAAAAGCTGGCGTAGATGGCCGTTTGTTTGGTTCTGTGACCAATGGCGATATTGCTGATGGGTTAAAAGCAGCTGGTTTTGAAGTAGTAAAATCAGAAGTACGTATGCCAGCAGGCCCATTAAAAACGATTGGTGATTTCCCGCTAACCGTGTCTTTACATCACGATATTGTGGTGGATATTACTGTGACAGTGGTCGCCGAAGCATAAGCTTTATCAGTTGAATAAAAAGGCTACTTAGGTAGCCTTTTTTATTACCTATTTTCCATGAGTAATGCCTTTTATTGGGTATAATTTGACTATGGCTGACGAACAATTAGACGCATTAAAACTTCCCCCGCATTCTATCGAGGCCGAACAATCGGTCATCGGTGGCTTGCTGCTTGAGAATGAGGCGCTGGATAAAGTAGCCGATATTTTAAAAGCGGACGATTTTTATCAGCACGATCACAAAACCATTTTTCAGCACATTGCCAAGCTGATTGAGCATAATCGCCCGGCCGATATTGTCACGGTGGCGGAATCGCTCGAAAGCACGGCTGAACTTTCAACAGTAGGCGGCATCGCGTATTTAGGCGCATTGGCACAAAACACACCGACAGCGGCCAATATTCGACGTTATGCGGAGATTGTGCGCGAGCGCTCCGTGATGCGTAAGTTGGTGGTAGTGGGTTCCGGCATTGCCGATAGCGCCTACAACCCCAATGGGCGTGATGCTCAGCAGCTTTTAGATGAAGCTGAAGCGAAGATTTTTCAGATTGCCGAGGGCGGCGAGCGCAGTAATCAAGGTTTTAAAAACATTCAAGAATTACTACCGCAAGTGGCAGAGCGCATCGACATGCTATTTTCGCGCGACAATCCTAGCGATGTCACGGGTATTCCTACTGGTTTTTCTGATTTAGATTCAATGACGTCTGGCTTCCAAGGCGGCGATTTAATCATCGTAGCAGGGCGGCCTTCGATGGGTAAAACCGCGTTTTCACTCAATGTGGCCGAAAATGTCGCGATGGAGACTGGTTTGCCGGTCGCAGTATTTTCCATGGAAATGGCTTCAACCCAGCTCGCTATGCGGATGATAGGTTCTGTTGGACGATTAGACCAGCATCGTATGCGTACAGGCCGCTTAGAAGATGAAGATTGGGAAAAGCTCACCACTGCGCTGGGAAAGCTAAACGAAGCACCCATTTTTATTGACGAAGGCGCAGGTTTAAGCAGCTTTGACGTGCGGGCAAGGGCACGGCGGCTACATCGCCAAACGGGCAAGCTTGGCTTAATTGTGGTGGATTACTTGCAATTGATGTCAGCCCCTGCAGGCAAGCAAGGCGAAAATCGCGCCACGGAGATTTCTGAAATTTCACGCTCACTCAAAGCCTTGGCTAAAGAGCTCGACGTGCCCGTGGTAGCGCTTTCTCAGCTTAATCGTAGCGTGGAAACGCGCCCCGATAAACGCCCTGTGATGAGCGATTTACGCGAATCTGGCGCCATTGAGCAAGATGCTGATTTGATTTTATTTATCTATCGTGACGAAGTTTACAACCCCGATAGCCCTGATAAAGGCACTGCGGAAATTATTATCGGCAAGCAACGTAACGGCCCAATTGGCCGTGTAAAACTTACCTTTATTGGCGAAC
>JANYGD010000151.1 GCA_025359405.1 Methylotenera sp.
CTCTACACTTGCAGAGGAAGCGCTTTCTGAAAACGTGGCGGGCATTACGCTATATAGCGCCGATGAAGCTAGCAACCAAGCGCAACCAAGCAACCAGGGCATAGGTGGTTGGCAAGAAAAAGCGCAGGAAGTGCTGATTAACGCACTTAGCCTGACCGGCATTAAATACAAATACGGCGGCAGTTCGCCTGATACAGGTTTCGATTGCAGCGGTTTTGTGCGCTATGTGTTTCACAATGCGGCTAATTTAACTTTGCCGCCCACCGCGCGCGCCATCAGTCAAATTGGTAAAACTGTTAAAAAGGATGAACTTCAACCTGGCGATCTGGTATTTTTTAACACCTTAAAATCGGCTTTTTCGCATGTGGGGATTTACATTGGTGACAACAAGTTTATTCACGCACCGCGAGCCGGCGCAGTTGTGCGTGTTGAAAATATGCAAGATAGTTATTGGGCGAGGCGCTTTGAGGGTGGTCAGCGCTTAGATGAATTAGCTGAAAAGTCTAAAGTAGCAGAAAAATCCTCAGTAAACTCACAATAAATTGTGAGCTTTTAAGCTCATTTTTCGCTGTGACCTAGATCGCGCTCTGGCGCGATCACATCGCGAATTAGCTGTTTTAACTCTTTGCTTTCCGGAAAGCGCCCATGCTCCTTACGATTAAAAATCACAGCGCTGTTGAGTCGCACTTCAAACACGCCGCCGGTGCCAGGTATTAAGCTTACGCTAGTTAAGTCTTGTTCAAATGTGGTTAGCAGCTCTTGCGCCAACCACGCCGCGCGCAACAGCCACCTGCATTGCGTGCAATATTGAATTTCTACGCGATAATCACTCATGTTTTTATTCCTAAATTTTTACTCAGCATACTATTAAAATGACTTGAAATAGCGCAAAATGAACCTATTATCTTATTGTAAGCTCATAGCTATAGGTTGCGAATAGCTATCCTGGTTACAGCTTAAGCGCAAAAAAAATTAATTATTTTGTTAAAAAGGGTTTGCATGCGGTCTACTTTTGAAAAATTTGGTTTTATTGGATCAGGCGTTTTAATTGGCGTACTGATTAGCCTTAACTTTTCGGCTTTAGCTGAAAAAGTCGCCGCGCCACAACTTCCTATTGATGATTTGCGTATGTTTGCAGAAGTATTTAGCAAAGTTAAAACTGATTACGTAGAGCCAGTTGAAGATAAAAAGCTTATTAATGAAGCACTTACAGGCATGTTGGCTGGCCTAGACCCACACTCCACCTTTATGGATGCTGATGCTTACAAAGACTTGCAAGCGGGCACACAAGGCGAGTTTGGCGGTTTGGGCATTGAAGTAGCCATGGAAGATGGCTTGGTAAAAGTAGTTTCGCCGATTGAAGATAGCCCTGCTTACAAAGCTGGCCTAAAAAGTGGCGATTTGATTATGAAGCTGGACGACACGCAAGTGCGCGGCTTAAGCTTAAACGACGCAGTGAAAAAAATGCGTGGCAAGCCAGATACACCGATCGTATTAACTGTTTTGCGTAAAGGCGAGACAAAACCGCTGACGTTTAATTTAATACGTGCGGTTATCAAAACCCAAAGCGTCAAAAATAAATATATCGAGCCTGGCTATGGCTACGTGCGCATAACACAATTTCAAGAGCACACGGGCGAAGATCTTGCTAAAGCCTTGAAATCACTACATGATCAAAATAAAGGCGCTTTTAAAGGCTTTATATTAGATTTGCGCAATAACCCAGGCGGCCTGCTCGATTCTGCCGTTGGCGTTTCTGCGGCTTTTCTGCCAAAAGATGATTTGGTGGTGTACACCGAAGGTCGCGTTGCCGATTCTAAAATGCATTTAACTGCAACGCCGCTTGATTACGCCCGCCGCGGCAGAGGCGATTATTTGAAAGATGTACCTGCCGACTATAAAAAAACGCCAATGGTGGTGCTAATCAATGAAGGCTCTGCCTCTGCCTCTGAAATTGTTGCAGGCGCTTTGCAAGACCACAAACGTGCCACCATTTTGGGTATACAAAGCTTTGGTAAGGGTTCTGTGCAAACCATTTTGCCGATTAACAACGGCAGCGCGATCAAGCTCACCACTGCGCGCTATTTCACGCCAAATGGCCGCTCAATTCAAGCCAAAGGCATTGTGCCGGATATTAATGTAGATGACGGATTTGACCACACCAATAGTATTCACGAGGCCGATTTATCGAAGCATTTATCTAACCCTAAAGATGCCGATGCCAACAAGCCTGCTGATACCAAAGATGCGGCTAAAGACGCAGCAATTCAAAAAGCAAACGAGAAAAAATTTGCTGAGCAAAAAGGTCCAATTGAGCCAGCCAGCAAGGATGACATTCAGTTTGTACAAGCCATGAATGTGCTAAAAGGATTGCCAGTGCAAAAAACAGAAGTTAAAGCAGCTGAGACTAAGTCTGAAGATAGCAATAAATAATTTAAGTCTGTGAGTTCTAAGTCTGTAAATCAATAGTCCTGCCTGCTAGCCTTGCAGGACTTTTTTTATGCGTTTAGGACTTAATCGAAAATTTAGATTAAACTGAATTGCGCGAAAGTAAAATCACATGAAAGTAGAATCATGCTAGATAAATTAATCACTACTTTTGACTCTGGCCTGCGCACTGTATTTGCTGGTGCACAGGCAGCTAGACCGCGCCCAGATGCTCATTTAGATGAGCCAGTACTGGACGCTAATAACAAAGCGCACGCTGCTGCGCTGATGCGCATTAACCATGTAGGCGAAGTTTGCGCACAAGCCTTGTATAGCGGCCAAGCACTCACCTCGCGCAACCTGCACATTGTAAGAGCACTAGAACACGCAGCAGCCGAGGAAACCGATCATTTAGCTTGGTGCGAGGTGCGTATTAACGAACTTGGCGGGCGTAAAAGCTTGCTTAATCCGATTTGGTACGCGGGCAGTTTTACCTTAGGCGCAATGGCTGGCGCGCTGGGCGACAAATGGAATTTGGGCTTTTTGGCAGAAACCGAGCATCAAGTGTCTATTCATTTGCAAAACCATTTGAATCAACTTGATGAAACCGACATTAAAACGCGTACAATTGTGAATCAGATGCAGCAAGATGAGGCGGCGCATGCGCTGGAAGCCAATCAGCTTGGTGCAAGCGAATTACCAGCGCCCATAAAAATGGCCATGACTTTCGCTTCTAAAATCATGACCAAAATGGCTTATTACTTTTAATTTAGGCAAAAATGCAAAAATTTTGTGATGTTTTGTTAACGCTAGATAACACAGACGATGTGCAACGCATTGAACTTTACCATGAAAATGGCGACGCAGCTGGCGTGATTGACAATAAGCCTGGCAGTCAAGGTTCGCTCAAAGTTTACAATCATCTCTATAAAATGTATGGCGCAATTACTTTGGATGCTGCTGTAGAAGGCTTGGCGCTCTATGCAGAACACACTGAAGATGCTGAAAACTGCCCTGGCAAACACCCCAATGTAGATAGGCTGATTGACGTGCTTGAAAACGAAGCACCGTTAACGGTAAAACTAATTACAAATTAAGATTTTAAGTTTGTTTTAGCTGCTTGGAGATTGGTGGGTGGTATATCAGCTCCAGTAAATGCCCGACAGGATCTAAACAATAAAAACCGTGCGCGCCATCCCGATGTGTTTTAGGTGCTTCAGTAATTTTCACACCATTCCTCACAAAATAATCGTACCAATTATCCACGTCTTGTGGCGTTTTTAACACAAATCCAATATGATCCAAGCGCTGCTGCGCCTGCGGCACATAATCCACGCGGTGTAGCGCGAATACATCACCCTCATTAGTTAAATACACATTATCTGCATCGGGCTGCCATTCAATGCGCATGCCCATGATATTTGTATAAAAATCTACCGCAGTTTCAAGCTCTTTTATAAACAAAGCCACATGGCGTATGCCCAGCATACCAGATGGATATTGGCTTGCAGGCTTATTCATTTTGTTCATTTTGAGATGATTTTATTTCAAAATCATGTGAAATCTCTACGCTTTTACTCAGCATAATCGAGGCAGAACAATATTTCTCTGCCGATAATTTCACTGCACGTTGTACTTGCGTTTCATTCAGGTTATCACCCGTAATCACAAAATGCACATGAATTTTGGTGAACACTTTCGGCACTTCATCCGCACGTTCAGCATCAATTTCTGCCACGCAATCCACAATCGGCTGACGTGCTTTTTTTAGAATCGTTACCACATCAAACGAGGTGCAAGCGCCCATGCCGATGAGTAGCATTTCCATCGGGCGCATGCCAATGTTGCGGCCGCCATTCTCTGGCGCGCCATCTAACACTACGGCGTGGCCGGTTTCGGACTCACCTACAAAACTCACGCCTTCAACCCATTTAACGCGTACTTTCACTATTTAACGTCCAGAAGCTCAACATCAAAAATCAATGTCGCATTTGGCGGAATCGCACCACCCGCGCCGCGCGCGCCATAGCCCATTTCTGGCGGAATAATCAGCGTACGTTTGCCACCCACTTTCATACCGGCAAAACCTTCATCCCAGCCCTGAATCACTTGGCCAGCGCCCAAAGCGAAATCGAATGGCTGTCTTCTATCTAAACTGCTATCGAATTTTTTGCCTTTGTGATCGGTCACTTTTTCGTCATAAAGCCAGCCGGTGTAATGCACGCTAATGTTAAAGCCAGGCTCGGCTTCACGTCCGGTACCAACCTGAGTGTCGATTTTCTTTAATTCTGTGATACTTGTTGTCATTGTGGATTTATCCTGTGTTGATGTACTAGGTGATGATGATTGGGCTTTGCAAGCGCTTATAGTAAAAACGCATGCCCCTGCCAATATAATATTAATTAGCTTCATAAATGTAACCTTAATTGTTGCCTAAAATTTGTGAAAAGAGCCTAAACAAATGAAACAATATGATACCGCAAACTCGCTTAAGTTCGTGCAATTACAACACATCTATGGCTGCTGATGCACCCACTCAATTAGCGCATCTTGCGCATCTTTACTCGCTGCCGCCTTTGCATGATTCACCATCATCACCAGCACGTGACGATGGTTATTGGCATCTATCTCATAACCTGCAATCGCGCTTACGCCGTCTATTGAGCCCGTCTTAAGGTGCGCACGGCCATTGGTTTGACTATCATTCAAGCGTTTTTTCACGGTGCCATCTTGCGACAAAATCGGTAGCGAAGCCATGAGTTCTGGCATCACTGGGCTATTGTAAGCACTTACTAATATCCGCCCCAAATGCTCGGCGCTGATGCGCTCGATACGCGATAAACCCGAGCCATTTTCCACCACCAGCTCATTAAAATTCAAGCCTTTACCAAGCAGCCAAGTGTTAATGGCCGCCACACCTTTAGTTTCTGTCGCTGGCGCGCCATTTTTTTCCGCCGCAATCGTCAATAAAAGTTGTCGCGCCATTAAGTTGTTGCTCCATTTGTTGATGTCGCGAATCACGTAACCAAGTGGGTCAGAAGTCTGCTCAATCACCTTAATTGCACTTACTGGCGACTCTTGCAGCCTCAACTTGCCGTTAAACTTGCCACCGAGTTCGCGCCACAGTTTTCTAAATGTGTAAAATGCGTATTTTTCGTCATCAAACACGCTCAGCTCTAAATAGCGCTCGCCACAATCGGGCGCAAAATTGCCGCTAAACGTGACAATCGCCTTATTTTCTAGCGATTCAACCGTGTAGCCAAAACGACTGCGCCACTCACCACAGGCGTCTTGCACGAGCTTCATGTTGTTCACTATTTGCACTTCTGGCAGCTCAAACTCTTGGCTTACGTTTACATTGGTTTCGGTTGTAATAAATTTAAAGCTGGTATTGCGACCGTTCACCAAAAACGCACTCGGCTCAGCGTTATAAGCGCGCCAAGTCTCATCGTCAAAGGTGTGACGAACACCCACACTTTTTGCGAAATAGCTTTTATCGATAATCAGATCGCCTTTAATTTCTTTGATTCCCACTTGCTGTAGGCTCATAAGCATGCGCCAAAACTCTTGCGCCTTAAAGCTTGGGTCGCCGTAGCCTTTAATAATTAAATTGCCATCCAGCACGCCGTTATTTACATTCCCATCTTTGTAAATCTCGGTTTTCCAGCGGTAAGAAGGTGTGAGCAAATCCAATGCCGCATTGGTGGTGACCAGCTTCATCACCGATGCAGGATTCATGCTCTTGTCCGAATTGTGGCTAAGAATCGGACTGGTGCTCTCTACCGCTTGCACGTACACCGCCACATTTTGCTGCGGAATGCCTGCTCGCTTGAGCGCATTCGCGACGCTAGCTGGCAGCTCTGCGCGCGCAAAGCAACTCAGCAAACTCAAGCAAATAAATAGTAATTTTTTCATGCAACTTCCTCTGAGGCTTTAACTGTAGCTTGCAGCATAAAATCCATTTCAGATTCAGTAATTGTATACGGCGGCATAAAATAAACTGTATTGCCAATCGGCCGTAACAGCAGGCCCTGCTTCAATGCGGCTTGATAAAACTGCTTAGAAAATTGTGCATTTTTAGTTTCAGCATCAAATGCCCATATCATACCTTGATGGCGCAGATGCTTGATTGGCAGCTTAGTGAGCACTTGCATTTTGCCATTAATATAAGCTGCTTTTTGCATGTTTTTTTCAAGAATATTTTCACTTTCGAAAATCGCCAATGTCGCTAATGCTGCGCTGCAAGCCAATGGATTACCTGTATAGCTATGACTATGCAAAAAGCCACGTGCGGTGCTGTCATCATAAAATGCTTGGTAAATTTTGTCAGTTGTCAGCACAACAGATAAGGGCAGATAACCACCAGTAATGCCTTTAGATAGGCAGATAAAATCAGGCTTAATGTTACCTTGCTCGCACGCAAACATCGTCCCAGTGCGGCCAAAACCCACCGCGATTTCATCTGCGATTAAATGTACTTCATACTTGGTGCAAATATCGCGCGCACGTCTTAGATAGGTAGGGTGATACATGCACATACCCGCCGCGCACTGCACCAGCGGCTCGATAATAAATGCCGCCAATTCGTGATGATGTTCACTGATATGCTGTTCTAAAGACTCTGCGCAACGCAAGGCAAACGCTTCTGCACTTTCGCCTTTTTCAGCCAAACGCCAGTCTGGGCTTGGCATTTGGGTAGATTGTGTCAGCAGCGGTGCATAAGTATCTTTAAAAATCGCCACATCCGTTACGCCCAGCGCGCCTAACGTCTCGCCGTGGTAACTATTTTGCAGGCTAATAAATTTGGTTTTATTGCTTTTGCCGCTATTGTGCCAATAATGAAAACTCATCTTTAGCGCGATTTCAGTCGCACTGGCGCCATCGCTAGCGTAAAACGCATGACTCAAGCCCGTGAGTTTGGCTAATTTCTCAGAAAGCTCTACTACTGGCTGATGCGTAAATCCCGCCAGCATCACGTGTTCCAGCGTATCCAACTGCTGCTTAATCGCTTCTTTTATACGCGGATTATT
>JANYGD010000173.1 GCA_025359405.1 Methylotenera sp.
CCATTGTCGTCCACCACTGGCAGCGGGCAAGGGTATTCCACCACTTTTTGCAGCACTTCATTTAGCGGCATATTGCCCGAAATAGCCGTTTTGTCAGGCAGTAGCGCATCGCGCAGTTTTTTGCCTGGCTGATTAATGCAAGCCATTAATGATTCTGCCGAAACGATGCCTAGCACTTTGTGCTGCTCATCCAGCACAAAAGCATACACGCGGTCATACATGCGCATACGCTCTAAGGCAGCGTTAAAGCCAGTTGCAGGGTCATCGGGGCGGTCAAAAATGGTCACTTGTTCTTTCAACGCAACGTCCTTGGCGGTGAGGTATTTATTTACATCTACGCCATTAAAAAACGCCTTCACATATTCATCTGCCGGGCGTTGTAGAATGTCATCAGAAGTGCCTACTTGCACCACGCGACCGCCTTCCATAATGCAAATGCGGTTGCCGATACGCAGCGCTTCATCCAAATCGTGCGAAACAAACACAATGGTGCGCTTTTGCTCTTGTTGCAATTTCATCAGCACATCCTGCATTTCGGTGCGACGTAAAGGATCAAGCGCGGAGAATGCTTCATCCATGAGCATCAGTGACGGGTTTACAGTAAGTGCCCGCGCCAGCCCGACGCGTTGCTGCATACCGCCAGATAGTTGAGATGGCATGTGCTTAGCAAAGGTGTGCAAGCCGACTTGTTCTAGTACTTCCATAGCGCGGCGTTCGCGTTCTTTCACATCAACGCCCGCAATTTCAAGCCCAAACGCTGCGTTTTCAATCACAGATCTATGCGGTAATAAAGCAAAAGATTGAAATACCATGCTCATGTCTTTGCGTCGTAAGTTGAGCAGTTTTTCTTTGCTCATGGCGGCCACGTCTTCACCATCCACAATCACACTGCCTGCGGTTGGCTCTATTAATCGATTTAGAAGACGAATTAAGGTAGATTTTCCAGAGCCAGAAAGCCCCATAATCACGAAAATCTCACCTTTGTTGATTTGAAAAGTGGCATCTAGCACACCCACCACTTGGCCAGTTTGCTTTAAGATTTCATCTTTATGCATGCCGTCGTTTAGCATCTTCATCGCAATGTCGGGCTTGTTGCCAAACACTTTGTGCAGATTTTTCACCACCACTTTTGCTTCAGCGGTAGCGTCTGTGTTTATTATTTGATCATCCATCAAATTTCCCCTTAACTACAACATCTTCAGATTTCCTACCAAGTTACTCGCTAAGTCATTATTTTTCAATCACTAAATTGGTCAACGGTTTAGAGCAGCAAGGCAAAAATAGGCCTTGTTCAATCTCGCGTGGGCGTATGCCACCGCCATGCTTCATATCTACTTTGCCAGAAATGAGCTTACTTTTACAAGTACCACATAAGCCTTTTCTGCATGATGATGGCAAGCGCATGCCAGCTGCAATGCCAGCATCCAGCACGAATTGATCTGACGCGCACTGAATATTCATACCGCTTTTAGTGAATTCTAGTTTAAATTTTGTAGCACCAGTTTCAGTTACACTTGTTTTGACTTCAGATTGTGCGCTGCTAGGCAATTCATCGAAGTTAAAACTTTCCTCGTGATAATGTTGCATATCAAAACCAGCATTTGCCAGCATGACGCGCACCGCCGCCATATAAGGCGCAGGACCGCAGGTAAAAATTTCGCGTTTTAAATAATCGGGCGCGATTTGCTTTAATAAGCCACTATTTAAATAACCCGTTTGCATCGTCCAGCTCGGTTCGGCATCTGCTTTTTCGCAAATAAAAGCAGTGCGAAAATGTGGCTGATTAAACATCATTAAATCTAGTTCATGGCGAAAAATAATATCGGCTGGCGTACGTGCGCTATGCACAAAAACAATATCAGCATCTTCTGCAAGGTCATGAAAAGCTTGCGCCATGGACATGAGTGGCGTGATGCCAGATCCGCCAGACAAAAACAAATATTTGCTTGCAGGATGATTAGCGCAAGTAAAATCGCCTGCTGCGCCAAGTACAGAAATTTGGCTGCCTACTTTTAAATTGTCATGCAACCAGTTAGAAACAATGCCATTAGGTTGACGCTTAACGGTAATAGATATGCTGTGTGGGCGAGTAGGGGTAGACGATATGGTGTAGCAGCGATTAATCGTTTCGCCATTAATAACTAACTCCAGCGTAATGAATTGCCCAGGCAAATATCGAAATTGACTTGGTTTAATTGACTGAAAGAAGAAACTTTTTACGTCATGTGTTTCATTTCTTATCTGGCAACAAATAAGCGTATTGTCGTTATCAGCATCCCAAGCTGGAAGCACTGTTTCCCAGTATTGTGGCGTGTTACGTGATGCCATTATCGACATACTTTGATGGGAATTACCGAAGATTTGATGCTGTCAACTTTCGTTTCTAGTCGCTGAATGTACCAATTAGTGAATTTTTCCACCAATTCCTCAGTGTAGGGTGAGTAAGGACCTTGCTCATAGCGGTCACTATTCACGCCGCGTTGTGTGCGTTCCACCAAGGTAGAATCTTGCTTATTGGTTGCGCGCCATACTTCGCTGATTTTTTTAGGGTCGTAATCTTTGCCTTCAACTGCATCCTTATGCACTAGCCATTTGGTGCGGAGTAGCGTGTGTTCAGCATCAATTGGTAACACGCTGAACGTCACGATATGGTCGCTCATAAAATGGTGCCAAGAGTTGGGTTGCGTCCAAAATGAAAGCCCACCTAAGTTGCGCTGCGTTAAATCGCCCAACAACTTTTGACAAGCTACTTTGCTATCCATGGTTTGCGATTCGCCGGCTTTATCCAGTGGCAGTCTTTGTGTGCGGTAAGCAGTTGCGCGCGAATCGAGTAAGCTAATTTCTGCAGAAGGTAAGCCACAAGCCTCCCAGCGACCGTTTTCTATTTTAATTAAATCATTAAATTCTTGCACTTTTTCGGCATTTTCTGGTGAAGGCTGATATCCGAAACCATACTCATACAGCGAAATTGTTAATTCAGGATGGTTGGCTACACAGTGATAGCACTCACGATTGTTCTCCATCGTCAGCTTCCAATTGCCATTTTCAATAATGTCTTCTTGCCATACCACTTTGCAATCAGTTATCCGATGTGG
>JANYGD010000186.1 GCA_025359405.1 Methylotenera sp.
CTACAAAGCTATAAACAATATCTGCCCGCACAACAATTACAAAATGTATTAGAAGAAGCGAATTAACTAGTGAGGCGAATGATTAATGAGCCTGCTAATTAAAGCACTAGATAAAGCCCAGAATGCCAAAACTGAGCAAGCACAAGCCGAAGATGCTAAAACGGAACGTGCTAATGCCAAACAAAAGCAAGCCGAAATAGGCAAAATTAGTGCGGCTGATGCAGATTTGGTGCTGTCGCTAAGTCCTTCGGGCAGCACAATTGATGAGATTAAGCCCGCAAACACTGAAGTGGCGCCTAATGTTGCAATTAAAAGTAGTAGCCAAATTTCAGCGACTTCTGCAACTGTATCACCTCCTGCAAATTTAGCATCAACAACTTCATCATCAAAAAGTGCTGCTAACGTATTTTCTGCCAAAGGCATTGATGCAAAAAATAGCAACAAAAAATTAGCCTTAATTGCAGGGGCAGGCTTATTAAGCTTGCTGGCAATGGGCGCTTATTTTTATCAATTTGTGGATAACACGCCCGATGACGTGATTCTACCGCGACCGCTTGCACAAGCGCCAGCTCTGCCGCAGCAACCAGAAATTAACACTAATGCAGCCCTGCCAGAAATACCAACAGCGGTAGCAGAAGCTGCTGTGCCTCAAACATCTGAGTCCGATGAAACGGTACCACTAGCGGAAAAACAAGAGGCCCCCATTAAAAAATTGGCTAAAAAGCAAGTTGTTAAAGAAGATGAAGCGTTTGCTTTGCCTGAAAATGCGACAGATGAAAATACAGACGAAGGTAATGAAGTTGTTGTTTCAACAAAAGCCAACAAAAAAGGCGGCAAATCAAAAACATTGCAATTTGGCGAGGCTATTGCCACTCCAAGCGCATCTATTAGTGTCACTAAAACCAAGTCGCAACCTGGTGTTAATCCAACCTTAATGAGTGCCTACGAGGCCTATAACGCGGGTAAAGATACTGAAGCGCAAAAGTTCTATAAACAGGTGTTGCAACAAGATATGCGCAATGTGGATGCGCTACTAGGTTTAGGCGCGATTGCATCTCGGCAAGGTCGCGTGGCGGATGCCGATGGGTGGTATGCTAAGGTGCTAGAAGTGGATCCACGCAACAACATTGCGCAAGCGGCATTGCTCGATAGTCAGCCGCAAGGCAATGAGGCAAATAGTGAAAGTCGTCTCAAAAGTATGTTGGCTAAACAGCCCGATGACGCCAATTTACATGTTGCTCTGGGTAATTTGTATGCCGAGCAAAATCAATGGCCCGCTGCGCAGCAAGCTTATTTCGATGCTTATAGTTTACATGCAAGCGCTGATAACGCATTTAATTTGGCGGTGAGTTTAGATCAAATGGGTAAGCCAAAACTAGCCTTGCCGTACTATCAGCGTGCACTAGAGTTGGCTCAAACTGACTCCAATGGCATTGATAAAGCCGCGCTAGAAGCGCGTATAGCGGCGATTCAATAATGGCGGAACAACGTCGTAAATTACGCTTAGGTGAATTGATGATACAGCAAGGCCTGATTAGTCAGGATCAGCTGCGTATCGCTTTAATTGAGCAAGAGCAAAATAACATTCCGCTAGGTCGCCAACTGGTGCGCCTAGGTTTTGTGTCAGAGAATATGGTGCGCGATTTGGTCGCGCATACCATTGGTCAAGAAAGCATTGATTTAACCACTGTGGTGGCCGATGTTGACGCCTTAAGCATGGTGCCAGAAGATTTTTCTCGGCGTTATCACTTGCTACCCGTGGCCTATGAAGATGCCACCAAAACTATGATTGTGGCGATGGCAGATATGTTCAACGTGGTCGCCTTAGACCAGTTGCGCGCTATGCTGGGTGGGCAGATTCAGCTTAAACCTGTACTAGCGGCCGAGGCACAATTAGAAGAACATATTGACCAATTTTATGGTTATGAGCTTTCTGTCGATGGCATTTTACGCGAGATAGAAACGGGGGAAATTGATTATCAAAGCTTAACTGCTGATGGTGATGAATACACGCAACCTGTGGTACGCCTCGTTGGTGCGTTATTGATGGATGCGGTTAAACGTGGCGCGTCGGATATTCACTTTGAGCCAGAATACGCTTTTTTGCGTATTCGTTACCGCATAGACGGCGTGTTGCAACAAGTGCGTAGCTTGCATAAAAGCTATTGGCCAGGCGTGGCCGTGCGCTTAAAAGTGATTAGCGGTATGGATATTGCCGAAACGCGCGCGCCGCAAGATGGCCGCTTAAACATGAATTTGTGCGGTCGGCCGATTGATTTTAGGGTTTCTTCGCACCCAACCATTCATGGCGAAAACATTGTATTGCGCGTGTTAGATCGTGAAAGATCGATAATTCCGCTGGAGCGCATGGGCTTACGCACGACTACGCTTGAACAACTTCAGTTGATGATGACGCGGCCAGAAGGTATTTTGATAGTCACTGGGCCAAC
>JANYGD010000002.1 GCA_025359405.1 Methylotenera sp.
TCATTGCCTGCACGCAGCACGGTTAATTTGCGTTACGCACGCTTACTTTCTGTACTTGGCATTTCTATTCCGCAAAAAACGGTTGGCGTTTTACTTAAGCAACTAGGTTTTGAATATAACGAAACCACAGAAGGTTTTGCGGTAAAAGCGCCTAGTTACAGGTTCGACATCGCGCGCGAGGAAGATTTAATCGAAGAAATCGCGCGTTTGCATGGCTACGATAAAATTTCAGCGATAGCGCCAGAAGCTGCATTAAATATGCTACCTGCGCCAGAAGCCACATTAAATAAAGCTTGGGTGGCAGATGTGCTGCAGGCGCAAGGCTACCAAGAAGTCGTCACTTATAGCTTTGTAGATGAAAGCTGCGAGCGCGATTTGATGGGAAATGTAAACCCAATCAAACTCAAAAATCCTATCGCTAGCAATATGAGCGTGATGCGAAGTGGCTTGTGGGGTGGGTTGCTAGATGCGCTCAGCTACAATTTAAATCGCAAGCGAGAGCGCGCCATGTTGTTTGAAATTGGCACCAGTTACTTTGCGGGCAAAGAAAATTATCGCGAAGAGACACGCGTGGCAGGCTTATTCCATGGCGCTTTTCAGCCGGAGCAGTGGGGTGCCTTGGCGCGCGATGTGGATTTTTATGATGTAAAAGCGACCGTTGATAGTTTGACGCGTGGTCAAGCGGAGTATCGTCAAGAGGCGCATCCGGCATTGCATCCAGGGCAAGCTACGCGCGTGTATTTGCACGGTAAAGCAATTGGTTGGTTGGGTAAGTTACACCCAAAATGGCAACAGCAGTATGCTCTAGCCAAAAACACGGTGTTGTTTGAGTTGGCGGTAGTGCCACTCATGCAAACTAATGTGACAAAGTATCAAGAAGTGTCTAAATTTTTGCCAGTGCGGCGCGATATTGCAGTAGTGGTGGATGTGGATTTACCCGTTCAGGCTATTGTCGATGCTGTGCATTCTGCTAAGATTCCATTGGTGCAACAAATACAACTCTTTGATATATATCAGGGAAAAGGTATCGCAGAAAATAAAAAAAGCCTTGCATTTCTTGTACTTATGCAAGATACTCATAAAACTCTGTTGGATATTGAAGCAGAAACAACAATGGCCGAACTGCTCAAATTGCTGGAAAAACAATTCGGCGCATCGTTACGCAATTAAGTTAATTTAAAATAAGTATTAAAAGCTCAGGGGATTTGCATGACATTAACCAAGGCAGATTTGGCCGATTTGTTATTTGAACAAGTGGGTTTGAATAAAAGGGAAGCAAAAGACATGGTGCAAGCGTTTTTTGAAGAAGTACGTACCGCTTTAGAAACAGGCGATAGCGTGAAATTATCAGGTTTTGGCAATTTTGAATTGCGCAAAAAATCTGAGCGCCCAGGTCGCAACCCTAAAACGGGAGAAGAAATACCAATTACGGCGCGTCGCGTGGTGACTTTTCACGCCAGCCAAAAATTAAAAAGCAAAGTAGAAGAGCATTACGCTCAATAACTTTGTAAATTAAAATCATGTTAGACCCATCAGCAAAAGTGCAATTACCACCTATCCCCGCCAAACGGTACTTTACTATTGGCGAGGTAAGTGAGCTGTGCGGCGTAAAGCCGCATGTATTGCGCTATTGGGAGCAAGAATTTACCCAACTTAAACCGGTAAAACGTCGTGGCAATCGCCGTTATTATCAGCATCATGAAGTATTACTCATCCGCAAAATCCGCGAACTACTTTATGAGCAAGGCTTTACCATTAGCGGCGCCCGTAACCGTTTAGATGGCGCGGAAGAAAAAATTGAAACAGTCATGATACCGCAAGCAAGCGCTCAAACTTCGCGTATGCAATCAGAATCAGCCAATGATTTTGATTTTCATGCTTTCAAAAAAGAAATAGGCGAAGTCATCCTATTGCTTCGCGCTTAAATATTTTTGGTTATTTCTGGCCGTTACTCAAATTGTTTTAATTTTAATTCGCTTGGTATAATCTGCACCAAGCGCTTTTCATTTATAATGCTCACTCGCTGCAAGCAATAGCAGCGCGGTTCGGGGCATAGCGCAGCCTGGTAGCGTACATGCCTGGGGGGCATGGGGTCGCAAGTTCGAATCTTGCTGTCCCGACCAATTAATTTTTTTAAATCAGATAGTTACCTTGTGTTCCTCTATCTTAGATTTCGTTTTACGCCAAAACTCTCGGTAATGCGGTCTAGCATAATCGCGAGCAACACCACACCCAAACCGCTCTCAAAGCCTAAGCCAATATCCAAGCGCGAGATGCTGGATAGCACGTCGTTACCCAAACCGCCCGCGCCCACCATGGAGGCGATAATCACCATAGAAAGCGCCATCATAATGGTTTGATTGATGCCGGCAAATAAGTTGGCCATGGCGCTGGGGATTTGTACTTTCATTAGCAATTGTGTCGGCGTGCAACCAAACGCAATACCCGCTTCCACTTGTTCTTTATTCACTTGGCGAATACCGAGCGAAGTTAAGCGCACCACCGGCGGCATGGCAAAAATTACTGTGGCAATTACACCCGGCACGCGGCCGAGGCCAAAAAACATAGCGGCGGGAATCAAATAAACAAAGGCTGGCATAGTTTGCATGAAGTCTAAAATCGGCCGAATTACTGCTTCGGCATGATCATTTCTGCCTGCCCAAATACCCAGCGGAATGCCAAGTGCAAGGCTGATTAAAGTAGCCGAGATAATCAGCGCCAGCGTGATGACGGTTTGATTGGCAAAGCCCATGTTGTCAATAAGTAGCATGGATGCCGCGCAAAATAGAGCGAATTTCCAGCCAAGGCGCCAATAGCCAATACCAATAAATACAAGCGCTAGCAACCAAAATGGAATCCACATGAGGCTATTTTCAATCATCCCTGTGGCGCTTTGTATGATTGAGCCCAATTTGTCTAACAGGCCGTGGTCATTGGTCTCCAGCCATTTCACTCCGCCAGCTACCCACTCACCTAATGGAATTTTGTAGCTCATGCTTTTGTCTCCTTACAAAGTTTGCGTAGCAAAACGGTTTTAGTAATTGCGCCAATATATTCACCATTGTCGTCCACCACTGGCAGCGGGCAAGGGTATTCCACCACTTTTTGCAGCACTTCATTTAGCGGCATATTGCCCGAAATAGCCGTTTTGTCAGGCAGTAGCGCATCGCGCAGTTTTTTGCCTGGCTGATTAATGCAA
>JANYGD010000052.1 GCA_025359405.1 Methylotenera sp.
TAGGTGCTTTGGATAAAAAGCTGCGCGAAACCACGCAGCTTGAATTAGTGAATATTATTGAGGAAGTTGGCGTAACTTGTGTACTTGTGACGCATGACCAAGAAGAGGCCATGACCATGGCTTCTCGCATTGCGGTGATGAGTGAGGGTTACTTCCAACAAGTAGGGGCTCCTGATGAGATTTATGAAATGCCAAATAGCCGCTCAGTGGCTGACTTTATTGGCAATGTGAATATGTTTGAAGGCGTGGTGGAAGAAGATGAAGCGGATCACGTCACTGTACGCTGCCCGGAATGCGTGCATTATGTGGGTCACGGTATCAGTGGGCACAAAGGACAGTCGGTTGGCGTTGCGTTGCGGCCAGAGAAAATTATACTCTCTAAAGAAAAGCCCAAAGGAAAATATAACTGGTGCGAGGGTGAGGTGGTGGAAATTGTCTATTTTGGTGACCATACGACCTATCACCTTAAACTGGATAGTGGGCGCGTAATCAAAGCGCAAGAAATCAATAATACGCGTGATTTAAGCTGCGGCTTAACCTGGGGCGACCGTGCATATATGCATTGGAGCGACTTGGCGATGATTGTGTTAACCCACTAGCGATTTAAGGACAGCAACCATGCATAAACTTACATCGTATTTTAAAAATTTGTTTCAGGGCAATAAACTCGTTATAGGCATTCCGTACAGCTGGTTCATTATGCTGGTGCTGATTCCGCTGTTGATTGTGCTTAAAATCAGTCTGTCAGAAATGGAGGCTACGTCGGTTTCTAGCATGATTAGTTGGTCGCAGGGCTGGCCAACACTCAAGCTGAATTTTGCAAATTATCAGTTTATTTTTAGCGACGCGCTTTATGTAAAAACTTATCTTTCTTCAATCAAATATGCGCTGATTACTACTATTCTCTGCTTGGCGATTGGCTACCCCTTTGCATATTTTATGGCGCGTTCTCCCAAGCATTTGCAGCCCATGTTGCTCATGCTCATTATGCTACCATTCTGGACTTCATTTTTATTACGCATTTATGCTTGGAAAACACTTCTGGTAAACAATGGTGTAATCAATAATGTGTTGATAAGTTTAGGTGTAATACATGCGCCATTAGCCATGATGAACAATTCATTTTCATTGCTTATTGGCATGGTGTACTCGTATTTGCCGTTCATGATATTGCCGCTGTATGCCAACCTATCTAAGTTGGATTTGCGCTACTTAGAAGCTGCCGCCGATTTGGGTACTAGCCCTTTCAAGGCGTTTTGGCTTATTACCGTACCACTTTCTAAAGCAGGCATTATTGCTGGCTCTATGTTGGTGTTTATTCCGGCGGTAGGTGAATTTGTGATTCCGGAATTACTTGGTGGCCCTGATACCTTGATGATAGGCCGCGTATTATGGGATGAATTCTTTAGCAATAACGACTGGCCAATGGCTGCGGCGGTAGCGGTGGTGATGATTCTGCTTATTTTGATGCCGATGGCGATGCTCAACAAAGCCGAAGCCGAGCAAGAAGCGGGGGGCAAAGCATGAGTTTCGCTACCAACAAATTATTTGCAAAAGGCTGGATGATTGCGGTATATGCTTTTTTGTATTTACCGATTATCACCTTGGTGATTTTTTCTTTCAATGACTCAAGACTTGTGACAGTGTGGTCGCATGCTAGCTTGCGCTGGTATGGCGCGTTAATGCAAGATAGCGATTTAATTTCAGCGGTATTACTATCGTTAAAAATTGCGTTTATTTCGGCTTTAATCTCCGTTTTCTTTGGCACATTTACTGCGTTTGCGCTGACTCGCTATAAGTATTTTCGTGGACGCACGCTGCTTTCTTCCATGTCTACTACGCCATTGGTGATGCCAGATGTAATTGTGGGATTGTCATTGTTGTTGATGTTAGTGTCGATTCAGCACTGGCTTGGTTTTCCCGAGCGCGGCTTATTCACAATTTTATTAGGACATGCGTTATTAGGTACGGCTTATGCCGCAGTTGTGGTCTCGTCACGTTTGCGCGAAATGGATGGACGATTAGACGAAGCCGCGATGGACTTAGGTTGCAAGCCCTTGCAAGTGTTTCGGTTGGTCACTTTACCCCTGTTGGTGCCAGCCTTAGTTTCGGCATTCTTGCTCACGTTTACGCTATCCTTTGATGATGTCGTATTATCTTCATTCTTATCTGGTCCGGGCTTTTCTACCATGCCGATGGTGATTTTTTCGCGCGCACGCTTGGGCTTAAACCCTACCATTAACGCGGTTGCTACGGTCACCATCACCGTGGTGACAATCGCAGTGGTGGCTTCTAGCTTTTACACTTCGCATATTGAGCGAAAACGTAAGCGTGAAATGGCACTTGCTTATAGCGATGCGAATAAGTAGCGGGAAATTGCATGATTACTCAAAAAGTTTCTTTGGAGTTAAAACACTCCGTATTACTTAAACCAGGCCAGACCTTGCTGGCAGGCGCGTGGGTGGGTGCAGATTCAGGCGAAAAAATTGCGGTGACCAACCCAGCTAATGGGAAAGTCATCTGTGAAGTTCCTCGTATGGGGAAGGCTGAAACTGAGCGTGCCATTATCGCTGCCGAAGCTGCGCAAAAATCCTGGAAAATGCTCACCTCAGCCGCGCGTGCGGCTATATTAAAACGTTGGTTTGATCTCATTATTCTGCATCGTGAAGATTTAGCCAACATTTTAACGGCTGAGCAAGGCAAGCCTCTGGCCGAAGCGCGTGGTGAAGTGACTTATGGCGCTAGCTTTATCGAATGGTTCGCTGAAGAAGCCAAACGCATCTATGGCGAGCTCATCCCAGCACCAGCAAACGACCGCCGTTTGCTGGTGATTAAGCAGCCAATCGGCGTTACTGCTGCAATTACGCCGTGGAACTTTCCCATTGCCATGATTACGCGCAAAGCCGCACCTGCATTGGCTGCTGGATGCACTATGATTATCAAGCCTGCTGAGCAAACACCACTTTCAGCTATAGCTTTGGCGGTGTTGGCAGAAGAAGCAGGCGTGCCAAGCAGTGTGCTGCAAGTGGTCACAGGCAAAGCACGCGAAATTGGCGCGGTGATGTGCGAAAGTCCGATTGTAACGAAACTTTCATTTACAGGTTCCACCGAAGTTGGCCGCGTATTGATGCGCCAATGCGCAGATACCATCAAAAAATTATCGCTTGAATTAGGTGGCAACGCGCCATTTATAGTGTTTGACGATGCTGATTTAGACGCTGCGGTTGAAGGCGCCATGATCAGCAAATTCCGCAACGCGGGTCAAACCTGTGTGTGTGCCAATCGACTATTTGTGCAAGACGGCGTGTTTGATGCCTTTGCCAAAAAATTAGCTGTGAAAGTGAGTGCGCTTGAAGTCGGCGATGGCACTACAGATGGCGTCACACAAGGTCCTCTCATAGATAACGCAGCCATTGAAAAAATCGAAAGTCATGTTGCAGATGCTGTTAAAAAGGGTGCAAAGCTCATACAAGGTGGCAAGCGCCATGCGCTTGGTGGTACTTATTTTGAGCCGACCGTTCTGGCTGGGGTGACCGCAGACTCGCTTATTTTTAAAGAAGAAACGTTTGGTCCAGTCGCGCCGCTATTTCGCTTCAAAACCGATGAAGAAGTGATTGAACTGGCTAACCGCACCGAGTTTGGACTAGCTTCATATTTTTACAGCCGCGATATTGGTCGCATTTGGCATGTAGCAGAGGCACTTGAATATGGCATGGTCGGTGTGAATACAGGCATGATTTCTAACGAAGTCGCGCCATTTGGCGGCGTTAAGCAATCTGGGCTTGGGCGCGAAGGCTCACATCATGGCATTGATGAATATCTCGAAATCAAATACATCGCTATGGCAGGGCTATAGACTATGGACTCCGATGTAGCAATTGATTGGCATGCACGCGCAGCTTCATTAAAAATTGACGGTCGCGCCGTTATTAATGGCAAGCGTGTGAACGCGGCCGATGGCGCCACTTTTGAATGTTTTTCGCCCATAGATAACCGTAAACTCACAGACGTCGCTAGTTGTAAATCTGCAGATGTCGATATGGCGGTCGACATAGCACGCGTAGCGTTTAACGATAGACGTTGGGCTGGGTTATCGCCAAAGGAACGCAAGCAAACCATGATTAAGTTTGCAGATTTAATTCTTGCAAATCGTGAAGAATTGGCGCTGCTAGAAACGCTAGATATGGGTAAACCAATTACCGCCAGCCTCAATGTGGATGTTATTTCCGCCGCGAATACGCTGCGCTGGTTTGGCGAGGCGATAGACAAGGTTTACGACGAAATTGCGCCGACAGCGGATAGCACTCTGGCGATGATTACGCGCGAGCCGATTGGCGTAGTCGGTGCGATAGTGCCGTGGAATTACCCGATTTTAATGGCTTGCTGGAAAATTGCACCAGCCTTGGCCGTAGGCAACAGCGTGGTGCTAAAACCATCTGAAAAATCGCCGCTCACCGCTTTGCGATTGGGCGATTTAGCGTTGCAAGCAGGAATTCCTGCAGGTGTGCTCAACGTGATTCCAGGTCTTGGTGCCGAAGCAGGTTCACCACTGGCCTTGCATATGGATGTCGATTGTATCGCTTTTACTGGCTCCACTGGCGTGGGCAAAAAAATACAAGTGATGGCAGGCCAAAGTAACTTAAAACGCGCTTGGTGCGAGTTGGGCGGCAAGTCGCCCAATATCGTGTTTGCTGATTGCCAAGATATGGATAAGGCTGCCGCAGCCTCTGCGGGCTCAATTTTTTACAATCAGGGCGAGAGTTGCAATGCGCCTTCTAGACTTTTAATTGAACGTTCAATTAA
>JANYGD010000064.1 GCA_025359405.1 Methylotenera sp.
GTGTGAGGGTGGCTCTCAGACACAATCACCCAATCACCACTAATCGGCTCTTGTATTGTCACGGTTACTTTCTCTTTTTTAGCGTTTTTAAGTGTGATTTCATAGGCGCTTTCATACGCGCTGTGGCCTTTTTGTGGGTTAGGCAACAATTTAAAATCAGTTTGTTTTTTATCGGCCGTTACATCAAATGCTTCGCCTAATTTTAAGCGCACCGTTTCATTTTTAGGTGTATGGTCGATATTGTCTTCGCCCACAAATTGCGCGTTGCCGCTACTATCTTTTTTGTACACGCGCAAAATGCCTTTTGGCAATGGCATACCTAGTTTGGAGGTTTCTTTGTTCTCAAACTCAATAAATACGCCGACTTTCATCTTGGTGCCGATTTCGCCATATTGGCTTTGGTAGTAATAATCAGCACCAGTTAAAACTAATTCTTTGCGAACAGGCACGCCGCTGGCAGATAACAAAGCAACCTGTTTAGTTTGATTTTCGGCAATCGTAGTAGGGCGATCTAGCGTGTATAAATGATATTCCAGCAGCGACTCTTCCGCCATTGGTGCGGCCGCGTCTGCCATCATTTCAACTTTGCCGTGCATTTGCATATTCATTGATCGCATATTCTGTTGCACGCGATTTACATCGCCAGCTACCAATTGCAATTTAGCGTTTTTGTAAGTTGTGCCGCTGGTGTTGGTGAGTGTCACCCAGCCCGATAAATCCAGCTTGTCTTCTTTGTCGTTCAGTTCGGCCACGTAATCGGCTTTCCAACCCAATCCACCCGTTAAATAGCTTAATTCAACGGTTTGATCTGTCGCGCCTTTATTGTTGATTTGTGTGACCAAAGTAGGGCGGTCGCGCAGATTAGCTGGCACATCGTCATATACAATGCGAGCTAATGGCACGCCCGTTTCGATTCGGTTGCCCACTTTAAGCACCACGCCGTTATTGGCGGATAGCACGGTCGCTTGCTCGGCGGTTTCTATGCCTGTGGCAGGATTGGTTTTAACCAAACTCACCGTTTTACCAACGTATTTTTCGAGTAATTTTTCTGGCGTGAGTAAATCAAAATCAAAATTTTGCTCTAATAACGTCAAGCTGCCAGGCGCATTAATACTGCGTAATAGCGCGGTTTCTGGGCGAATTTGCGCGCTTACATCGCGCAAAGCCAGCGCATTTAACCCAGACTTTAATTTGGTTTTACGCATATCTTTTACTAGCGCTAAATCGCCGTTATAAATCGTTACCGCTACACTTTGTTGGTCGTTTAGAGTACTTCTGGTTTCTTCTAAATTATTTTCCGCAGCTACAGATCCTAAAGATAAAAGCGAAGTAATAGCAAGCGATGAAGCTGCAAGTATGTTCGCGCGACGTTTAAACATGGACAACCTTTCGAAAAAAGATGAATTGAAGCCTGTAAAACGGCTGCGTAACTATTTAGTTGACGCGCCTCTATGGCGCTTATATTACGTTGACGCCTTCATTTTGGAGCATGGAAACCAGTTTAATTAGCGGTAAACCAATCAGCGCATTAGGATCTTCGCCTATCATGCGCTCAATCAGCGCCACGCCTAGGCCTTCGGATTTCGCGCTGCCCGCGCATTGGTAAGGTTGCTCTTTGTTAAGATAACTTTCGATTTGTTCATCGGTCAGTTTTCTAAATCGCACCAAATATGGCACAACTTCGGCCTGCATATTGCCTGTAGCGGCATTAAACAAACACAAGGCGCTGTGAAACTTAACCTCACGACCATTCATTAATTGCAATTGTTTAGTTGCGTTTTGATGATTGAGCGGTTTACCCAGTTGCTCGCCATCCAGCGTCGCCACTTGGTCGCAGCCAATCACTAACGCATGTGGATATTCACCACCAATTTTTTTGGCCTTTTCTTGTGCTAATCTCAAAGCGGTTTCGTGTGGCTTTTCGTCAGCAAGCGGCGTTTCATCTATTTTTGGCGAAATACTGTTAAATGGGATGAGCAGTTTTTGCAAAAGCTGGCGTCTGAATTCAGAAGACGACGCTAAAATTAAGGTTTGTTTCATTTTTATATTTAAAATAAAAAGCCGACAGGGTTATTCTGTCGGCTTATGGTCTAAAATTCAATCAAAATTATTCAGGTTGAATTTCAAGCAGTGATTCATCTGGTGTGACTGAATCACCTTTAGTGACGTGCACGGCAACCACAGTGCCGGTGGTAGAGGCCTGAATTTCATTCTCCATTTTCATGGCCTCGATCACTAAAACGGCGTCTCCAGCCTTCACTTTATCGCCCACTTTGGCTTTCACCGCGACGATGGTGCCTGGCATGGCGGTAGTCACGCAACCCGCATGATGTGGGCGAGGGCGACCGCTAGAGGTGGCGGAAGGTTTTTTCTTACCGCTACTTTTTGCGCCGTTGCTGCCATTGCCACCACCAACCTCAACTTCGTCTAAAGTTTCAATAATCACTTCTTCAGCAATGCCATCTACAGATACATAAAATGGGCGTTTTTCTTCGCCTGCGTGACCGCTGCCAGTAAGTTTGATGTGAAAAGTTTCACCATGTAAGGTGACATTAAATTCATTAGGGGCAAAACGTGCAGAAGCCGCGCCAACGGCCTCTTTGGTCTGTAACGGCTCAGGTTTTAAGCTGCCCGCATTACGTTCTTGCAGAAATGTTTTGCCAATATCAGGGAACATAGCATAGGTTAAAACGTCTTCTTCAGATTGTGCAATGCGCTCAGACTCGGCTTGTAATTTAGCCATTTCTGGCGCCAATAAATCCGCAGGACGGCAGGTAATCACTTCTGCGTCGCCCACCGCTAGTTGTTTCACTTTTGCGTTCACTGGCGCGGGCGCTTTGCCATATTGACCCATAAAGTAATTTTTAACTTCGTTGGTTACCGATTTATAACGCGCGCCAGTCATTACGTTTAACACGGCCTGCGTACCGACAATTTGCGAAGTAGGCGTAACGAGTGGCGGAAAGCCTAAATCCTCTCGCACACGAGGTATTTCAGCCAAGACTTCATCCATGCGGTCTAGCGCACCTTGTTCTTTAAGTTGGTTGGATAAATTTGAAATCATGCCGCCAGGAACTTGATTTACTAATACGCGTGAATCTACGCCAGTAAATTCGCTCTCATATTGCCAATATTTTCTACGCACCTCGCGGAAATAGGCGGTTACTTCTTGCACCGCAGCCAAATTCAAACCGGTGTCATATTCTGTGCCTGCAAGCGCGGCGATTAGGCTTTCAGTCGTTGGGTGGCTGGCACCTTCCGAGAAAGACGAGTTGCAAGTGTCAATCATGGTTGCGCCGTTTTCAATGCCTTTCATAAGGCTCATGCTTGCCAAGCCAGATGTGGCATGGCTATGCAAGTGAATTGGCAGCTTAACCGCAGTATGCATGGCTTTTACTAGCTCTGCGGTGCTTTCCGGCTTGAGCAAACCGGCCATATCTTTAATGCCGATGGTGTCACAGCCCATGGCTTCCATCTCTTTGGCCAAGCCGACAAAGTGCGCCACATCGTGCACCGGGCTGGTGGTGTAGCTAATCGCGCCTTCGGCATGTTTGCCAACTTTTTTAACGGCTTCGATTGAAGTTTTAAGATTACGCATGTCGTTCATCGCATCAAAAATGCGGAATACATCCACACCGTTATCGGCCGATTTTTTGACGAAAGCGCGTACCACATCATCAGAATAGTGACGATAACCGAGTAAATTTTGACCGCGTAATAGCATTTGGATGCGGCTATTTGGCATGGCTTTACGCAGTTTAGCCAGACGCTCCCAAGGGTCTTCTTTTAGGAATCGTACGCAAGCATCAAACGTCGCACCGCCCCAAGCTTCAACCGACCAAAATCCAATGGCGTCTAATTTTGCACAAATTGGCAGCATGTCTTCGGTGCGCATACGCGTTGCTATTAACGATTGATGGCCGTCGCGTAAAACAAGTTCTGTGATGTGTATTTTGCTCATAATTTAACTTCTTTTTTAATTAATTATATGCCTTCGTGCGCCGCAATGGCCGCCGAAATAGCCGCGGCAAACAACTCTGGCGGCAATTCGGTTGCGTAATTGGTAAGTTCAGGATGCGTTTCTACAAAACTGGTGTTGAAATTAGCATTTTTAAAGTCTGGATGCTTCATAATTTCCTGGTAATACGGAATCGTGGTCTTAACACCATATACCACCATATCACCCAACGCGCGGCGACCACGCTCAACTACACTTGGCCAATCAAGCGCCCAAACCGTGAGTTTTGCGCACATAGAGTCATAATAAGGCGGAATCACATAGCCCGAGTAAATCGCCGCATCCATGCGCACCCCAGGGCCACCAGGCGCATAGTAACGTGTAATTTTACCAAAGCTCGGCAGAAAATCGTTCTTCGGGTCTTCTGCATTAATACGATATTCCATGGCAAAACCACGGAAACTAATTTCACTCTGTTTATAGCGCAATGCTAAACCATATGCGATGCGGATTTGCTCTTGCACAATATCCACGCCAGTGATTGATTCGGTCACCGTGTGCTCAACCTGCAAGCGTGTGTTCATTTCCATAAAATAAAAATTGTTATTTTGATCTAACAAAAACTCCACCGTACCTGCATTCTCGTAATTAACTGCTTTAGCCGCTTTGACCGCCAAGCCGCCAATATACTCGCGTTGTGCTTGACTGAGCTGTGGAGAAGGGGCAATTTCAATGAGTTTTTGATTGCGACGTTGAATAGAACAATCGCGTTCAAATAAGTGAATGACATTGCCAAGACTATCGCCCAGCACTTGCACTTCTATATGGCGCGGATGCACCACACATTTCTCTAAAAATACTTCTGGCTTGCCAAACGCTTTACTGGCTTCACTAATCACACGATCATAATTACTCAGCAAATCTTTTTCACTGTCACAACGGCGGATGCCGCGCCCGCCGCCGCCATTAGTGGCTTTTAGCATCACTGGGTAACCAATTTTTTTAGCTAGAGCTATCGCCTCATCCAAATCCGCCAAGTTACCATTACTGCCTGGTGTGCAGGGAATGCCCGCGCCAGTCATAGCTTTGCGCGCTTCAATTTTATCGCCCATTTGGCGAATCACTGCGGCGTTTGGCCCAATAAATTTGATGCCGCGACGTGCGCAAATATCAGCCAATTCGGGATTTTCTGATAAAAAGCCATAGCCTGGGTGTAGCGCATCGCAACCCGCAGCTACTGCTACATTGACGATATTATGTGCGTTTAAATAGCCCGCAACGGGGTCAGCGCCCAAATTGTAGGCTTCATCGGCTTTTTTAACGTGAAGTGCGTGACGATCTGCATCGGCATAAATTGCCACAGATTTAATGCCCATTTCAGAGCAAGCGCGTACAATACGCACTGCAATCTCACCCCGATTTGCGACTAGAATTTTTTTGAACACGAAAATTGCCCTAACATCAACCAACAAACCGCTAAAGTATAACATGCAAGCGCGCTCTAAGGGACATGTGGATTTACAAAAAACTGCATTAATTTATCTTTTTTATCATGAAAACACTGATTATTAACAACCTAGAATTCGCACAAAAGCAGTTAAAACTCGCTGATAGTTTTGCCGTTTCTAGCTGCGAAAGGCTGTTAGAAATACTAAAGCTAAACGATAAAAATGCTGAGCAAGCAGCAATTAATTTTGAATTAACAGGCTTTTACAAGCAGTTTAGTCATCCTAACTTGCGCTTACATATCAAAACTCGACTTCCCGCAATTTGCCAGCGTTGCTTAGAAAATATGTATCTTAAATTAGACTTGAGCATTGATTATTTAATCAGCGAAACCGCATTAGATACGCTAGACGAAAATGATGAAATGGATTGGTTGGAAGCCAATAATGAGATGAATTTGCACGAATTAATCGAGGATGAATTGTTGCTTGCCATGCCGTTTGCACCGATGCATGAGAATGATTGCAGCAAACTTAGCATGCAAAGCGGCGAAAAACCAAACCCGTTTGCTATATTAAAAGGAAAGATTAAATAGCAAAAAATCTGCAAGCTATTGATTTACATTAAAGCGCAATTGCATTAGAATGCGCGCTTGATTATTTTTATGCAGTATTTTTAAGTAGTTTTTGGAGCATTTATTATGGCAGTTCAACAAAATAAAAAGTCACCTTCAAAACGCGGTATGCACCGCTCACATGACTTTTTGGTAAACCCACCACTTGCTGTAGAACCAACCACCGGTGAAACACATTTACGCCACCACGTTAGCCCAAGCGGCTATTATCGTGGCCGCAAAGTAGTCGCTACAAAAGGCGAATAGTAAGACTTTTGACGCTAATTTCGGTTCTAATCAATACGCCGCGCTCCCAATATAGTGCGGCGTTTGCTCATCTAACACTCGCTTAAACTTAGTTTAGCGTTGACATTTAATCCATAATTACATCTAATTGACACGATGGATATAACAATCGCAATTGACGCAATGGGAGGGGATCATGGCCCACATGTCACTATTCCCGCTGCGCTGCAAGCGCTAAAAGAAGACGATCAACTCAATATAGTGCTGGTAGGTCTACAAGACGCCATTCAAGCAGAGCTCAAAGCACTCAAAACCAACGCCAGCCCGCGTTTACGCATTCACCACGCTAGTGAAGTAGTACAAATGTGCGAATCACCGCAAAGCGCGCTTAAAAATAAAAAAGATTCTTCCATGCGCGTGGCAATTAATTTGGTTAAGTCGGGCGAAGCCAATGCCTGTGTTAGCGCTGGTAATACCGGTGCGCTCATGGCCACGGCACGTTATGTACTTAAAATGCTATCTGGCATTGATAGACCCGCCATTGCATCTACTTTGCCCAGCGAAAAAGGCAATACTTATATGTTAGACCTTGGTGCAAACGCAGATTGTACAGCTGAGCATTTATTGCAATTTGCAGTGATGGGTGCGATGCTGGTGAGTTGTGTTGAGCACAAGCCAAACCCCACAGTTGGCCTGCTGAATATAGGTTCTGAAGATATTAAAGGCAACGAAGTAGTGAAGCAAGCGGCTGAACTACTACGTGCCAGCCACTTGAATTTTTATGGCAATGTGGAAGGCGATGACATTTTTAAAGGCACTACCGATTTAGTGGTTTGTGATGGTTTTGTGGGTAATGTGGCTTTAAAAACCATCGAAGGTTTTGCGCACATGACAGGCAAATTCTTAACGCAAGAGTTTAAAAGAAGCTGGCTCACGAAAATAACGGCGCTAGGCGCCATGCCTGTGTTAAAAGCTTTCAAAAAGCGCTTAGACCCGCGCCTTTACAATGGTGCGAGCTTTTTAGGCTTGCGCGGCATTGTCGTTAAAAGTCACGGCGGGGCAGATAGCCTAGCGTTTAATCACGCCATTCACGTGGCGATAGAAGAGGCGCGCAGCGGCGTATTGCTGCGCATTACACAGCAGTTAGAAATTGAGCATATTCAACCACATCCGGTGGCGCCGCAGTTAGAAGAGGGTGCATGATTAAGCTTAAAAAAATAGGCTCGAAGATTACGGGCACAGGTAGTTATTTACCCAAAAAAATCCTCAGTAATGCCGATTTAGAAAAAATGGTCGATACCACTGATGAGTGGATTTTTACGCGCACCGGCATACGCGAACGCCACATTGCAGCTAAAGGTGAAATGACGAGCGATTTGGCGCTAGAAGCCTCTAAAAACGCTATTACCAGCGCTGGTATTGAAGCCAATGCCATTGATTTGATTGTAGTCGCCACCACCACGCCAGATAAAATATTTCCAAGTGTCGCCACTATGGTGCAACGTAAATTGGGTATTGCCGGCTGCCCCGCATTTGATGTGCAAGCAGTGTGTAGCGGCTTTGTGTATGCGCTTGCCACAGCAGATAATTTCATCAAAGCAGGTAGTACTAAATGCGCCTTGGTAATAGGCGCAGAAACGTTTTCGCGTATTACAGATTACACCGATAGAAGTAACTGCATTTTGTGGGGCGATGGCGCTGGCGCCGTTATCCTACAAGCTTCACAAGAGCAGGGCATTATCTCTACGCATCTGCATGCGGATGGCAATTTTGAGAAAATGCTACATGTGCCGTGCAAAGCAGGAGGTCACGATACTGTGGTGATGGAAGGCAATCAAGTATTCAAAATGGCGGTGAATACGCTAGACCAAATTGTTGATGAAACCTTAGCCGCTAATAATATGCAAAAGTCTGATATCGATTGGCTGGTGCCGCATCAAGCCAATATTCGTATTTTACAGGCCACCGCCAAAAAGCTCGATATGTCTATGGACAAAGTGGTGGTCACGGTAGATAAACACGGCAATACGTCAGCTGCCTCCATCCCATTGGCTTTGGACGTTGCCGTGCGCGATGGCCGCATTAAACGTGGCGATGTGATTCTCATGGAAGCCTTTGGCGGTGGCTTTACTTGGGGCTCAGCGTTAATTAAATATTGAGATGATTAAAGTCATTTCTATGGTAGTAACAGTATTGATAAGCTTCTTAATAGCTACAGTCTTCATTGCTTTGGGATTTATGGGGGTCAGCATACATGGTAATAACGCACTTTGGGTTTGGTATTTGGCAATAGTTATTTTTGTCTTATGCGTTATTGGATCTTATCTTTATTGTCATAAAATTATATCGAAGCGATTTCCTAGGAATTGAATTACAAATGAAAACAGCTTTTTTCTTTCCCGGTCAAGGTTCACAATCGGTTGGCATGATGACCGGTTTCGGTGACAACCCTGTTATTAAACAAACTTTTGCCGAAGCATCCGATATTTTAGGTGTGGATTTTTGGGCAATGTCGACTAAACCGAATGAATTGCTCAATCTCACACAAAATACGCAACCTTTAATGCTGATTGCTGGCGTTGCAACGTGGCGTGCTTATAACCAAGCAGGCGGTGCAAAGCCTAGTATCTGTACGGGTCACAGTCTAGGTGAATACTCGGCTTTAGTCGCTGCTTGTGCAATTAGTTTTACCGATGCGTTGCCCTTGGTGAAATTTCGCGCAGAAGTCATGCAAAGCGCAGTGCCAGAAGGCGTGGGCGCGATGGCGGCGATATTAGGCTTAGAAGATGGTATTGTACGTGAAGTTTGCACTGAAGCGGCGCAAGGAGAAGTATGCGAGGCGGTGAATTTTAACTCGCCTGGTCAAGTCGTAATTGCCGGCAATAAAGCTGCGGTTGAGCGCGGCATGGAGTTGGCAAAAGCGAAGGGTGCAAAGCGCGCATTGCCGCTTCCAGTAAGCGTTCCGTCGCATTGCGCCTTAATGAAACCGGCGGCAGTGAAACTAGCAGGGTACTTACAAAAAGTAATGATTAATACGCCACAAATTTCCGTGATTCATAATGCAGACGTGGTCTCGTATAATGATGCTGAAAAAATAAAAGACGCATTGGTACGTCAATTGTATTCGCCCGTGCGCTGGGTGGAAACAGTGCAGGCCATTTACGCGCAAGGCGTGACCAACAGCGCAGAATGTGGCCCAGGTAAAGTGTTGGCAGGGCTGACGAAACGTATAGTTGCTGAGTTACCTTGTGCAGCTTTAACTAGCAACGAAGCAGTTAATGAGTTTATTAATTTAATTAAAATCAATTAGTTAAAAGGTTTATTTCATGTTAAATATACTAAATGGTCAAATCGCTTTAGTCACAGGTGCAAGCCGAGGCATTGGTGCAGCAATTGCGCAAGAGCTTGGTAAACAAGGCGCCACCGTGATTGGCACTGCCACCACAGCTGGCGGTGCAGAAAATATCAATGCTTCGCTGAAAGCAGCTGGCATTAAGGGCATTGGAATGGCGCTAGATGTGAATGATGCTGCCCAAATTACAGCTGTTTTGGCTGAAATAGTGAGTAAATATGGTGATATTTCCATACTCGTTAATAACGCGGGTATTACTAAAGATACGTTGTTGATGCGCATGGGTGAAGATGATTGGGATGCAGTACTTGATACCAATTTAAAATCGGTGTTTCGTATGAGTCAAGCAGTGTTGCGGCCGATGATGAAAGCACGTACAGGCCGCATTATCAGCATTTCCAGCGTGGTAGGGCACATGGGCAATGCTGGTCAAACCAATTACGCTGCGGCCAAAGCTGGCATGGCGGGTTTCACTAAATCACTCGCAGCGGAAGTGGGTAGCCGCAATATTACTGTCAATTGCGTCGCGCCAGGTTTTATCGAAACCGATATGACGGCCGATTTACCTGAAGCCATTAAAACCAAAATGCTCGAACATATTCCACTTGGTCGCCTAGGCAATGTGAATGAAATTGCGGCTACCGTGGCGTTTTTAGCTTCGCCCAGCGCAGCTTATATCACCGGTGAGACTATTCATGTGAATGGTGGCATGTATTCTGCCTAAATTTTAAGAAGTATTTTTTGTATTCTGGCAGAGTTTTGTTAGAATACGCACTTAGTCGGAAAACGACTAATTTTCAATCAAAGGGGTAAATAGATGTCTGACATCGAACAACGCGTTAAAAAAATTGTTGCGGAACAATTAGGTGCAAATGAAGCTGATGTTAAAAATGCATCATCATTTGTAGATGATTTGGGTGCGGACTCGCTCGACACAGTTGAGCTGGTAATGGCACTGGAAGAAGAGTTTGACTGCGAAATTCCGGATGAGGAAGCAGAAAAAATAACAACGGTTCAATTAGCGATTGATTACATCAATACTAACCTCAAATAAATTCAAATATCAGCCTTTCATTTGAAGGGCTGATCTCTATTTAATATTGTCAAAACCATGACCACTAAACGTAGGATAGTAGTTACAGGCTTAGGCGTGGTTTCTCCCGTAGGAGTCGGCGCGTCAAACGCTTGGGAAAATATAGTCGCAGGCCAATCTGGCATTGCACGTATCACCAATTTCGATCCTACTGAGTTCAACTCACAAATTGCTGGCGAAGTAAAAAACTTTAATGTAGAAGATTATTTATCTGCCAAAGACGCACGTCGCATGGATAAGTTTATCCAATTTGGCTTGGCAGCAGGTATTGAGGCATTTAAAGATTCTGGCATAGAAGTCACCGAGCAAAATGCCGAGCGAATTGGCGTGTCTATCGGCTCTGGCATCGGCGGTTTGGGTTTAATTGAATCTACCAATGATAACTACGATGAGGGTGGCCCGCGTAAAATTTCACCATTTTTCATCCCCGGTACTATTATTAATATGATTTCGGGCAATTTAAGCATTATGTTTGGCTTAAAAGGCCCTAATATAGCAATAGTTACGGCGTGCACTACCGGCACGCATTCTATTGGCGATGCTGCGCGCATGATTGAATATGGTGATGCCGACGTGATGGTGGCAGGAGGCGCAGAAGCCGCGATTACCGAGCTTTCTGTGGGTGGTTTCGCTTCGGCACGTGCATTATCCAACCGCAACGATGATCCTACCACTGCAAGCCGTCCGTGGGATAAAGACCGCGATGGCTTTGTAATAGGTGAGGGCGCGGGTGTGCTGGTGTTGGAAGAATACGAGCATGCCAAAGCCCGAGGCGCACGCACTTACGCAGAACTTGTGGGCTATGGCATGAGTGCCGACGCTTATCACATGACCGCACCGAATATGGATGGCCCTCGCAGGTCGATGGTTAATGCACTTAAAAATGCGGGCATTAATCCTGACCAAGTACAGTTCATGAATGCGCATGGAACATCTACGCCATTAGGCGATACGAACGAAACTAACGCGATTAAAGCGACTTTTAATGATCACGCATATAAACTGGTCGTCAACTCAACAAAATCGATGACAGGACACTTGCTGGGTGGCGCAGGCGGCTTGGAATCGGTATTTACAGTGCTTTCCATCTACAATCAAATCTCACCACCCACCATTAATATTTTCAACCAAGATCCAGAATGTGACTTGGATTACTGCGCGAACACGGCGCGCGATTTAAAAATTACCTACGCGCTCAAAAATAACTTCGGTTTTGGCGGGACGAATGGCAGTTTAGTTTTCAAGAAAATATAAAAAAATATCTCACCAAAAAAGCTTGCAAATTAGTGTTTGCAGGCTTTTTTATTGGCTTCGCGTGTGGTTTAATTGAGTCTCATGGCACGTACCCACACATATTTAATAAACGGCAGTTTTGATCACACCATTTCGCCATTCGACCGCGGGTTCGCTTATGGTGATGGCGTTTTCCGCACTTTGGTGATGCGCCACGGCTTACCCGAGAATTGGCCGTTGCATTACCAAAAATTAGTTGCCGATTGCGCAACAATCAATATTGTCTGCCCAAGCGTGGAGCTGTTAATGAGCGATTTGCAGCAATTGTTTTTGCTAGATGAAACTGCAGTAGCGAAAATTATTATTACTCGCGGTGAAGGCAATCGTGGCTATACTCCGCCCGCAATCACAGCACCCATGCGGGTTGTCACCAAATCCGCCATGCCGCAATATCCTAAGGAACGGTTTAGTGAAGGCGTCAATTTACACATTTGCGAAACACGCTTGGCTGTACAGCCTTTATTGGCGGGCGTTAAGCACTTAAATCGGCTAGAAAACGTGCTGGCGCGCATGGAATGGAACGAGCAGACCATAGCGGACGGCATTTTATTGGATACGGGCAACAACGTGATTGAATGCACAGCGGCCAATATTTTTGTGCGTTTTGACGATATGCTTATCACGCCGAGCCTCACAGAGTGCGGCGTTGCGGGCATTACACGTCAGCGCATTATTGATTTGGCGCATACAATTCCGCTAAAAATCGTAATTGAAACCTTTAATTTAAAAAAACTATTTTCAGCGGATGAAGTCATTATTTGCAATAGCTTATACGGTGCATATCAAGTGAAAACTATTCAGGGAAAAGCAATCAAAACGGGTGCTCTAGCAGCCAATATCCGCAAAGCTCTCAAAGCATGATGCGACTTATTAAATTGGTGGTTTGGCTAAGCTTATTTGCCGCTTTAGGCTTCTGCGCATGGCTTTTCCATTACGCTAAAACACCACTTAATTTAACGCCAGAAGCGCAAGAAATCACCATCAAACCTAATAGTGGCCTTAAAAGTATCGCCAATCAGCTGGTGGCACAACAAGTAATTCCAGATGCGTTTCCATTTGTGATATTGGGGAAAATATTGCGCAAGGAGCCATATTTGCAGGCCGGCGATTATACGCTGAATAAAAATGTGTCGCCGTATCAATTATTGCTGTCGCTCAACCACGGCAAGGCCACGCAAGGCAGTATTACCTTTATTGAGGGAAAAACTTTCAAGCAGATGCGCGAAAAATTAGCGAAAAATGATGCCGTCAAGACGACTATTCAAGATTTATCGAATGACGAAGTGATGCGCTTGGTAGGCAAAGGTGAAAAGCATGCTGAGGGTTTGTTTTTTCCAGATACGTTTTATTTCGACAGAAATACTGCAGATATTGTGTTGCTAAAGCGCGCTTATGAAAATATGCAGTCTAAACTCTCTACCGCGTGGGCTAATCGTGCATCCGGTCTACCTTACAAGGACAGCTACGAGGCGCTGATTATGGCCTCTATCATCGAAAAAGAAACAGGAAAAGCGTCTGAACGACCGATGATTGCAGGCGTTTTTCTAAATCGTTTGCGTATTGGCATGCGCCTGCAAACTGATCCGACGGTGATTTATGGCATGGGTGACAAATACGATGGCAATATTCGCAAAAAAGATTTAGAAACGGATACGATTTATAATACCTACACGCGCGATGGCTTACCACCCACGCCAATCGCTATGCCTAGCTTGGCTTCTATTGAAGCGGCTTTGCACCCAGAGCAAACTAAAGCCTTGTACTTTGTAGGCAAGGGTGATGGCAGTCATGAATTTTCAAACTCTTTGGTTGAACATAACCGCGCTGTGGCAAAATATCAGCTTAAACTGTTAACTAAAAAAAGTCCACAGAGGTGAATTTAAGCATGGTCAATAAAAAGACTAAAAGAGGAAAATTCATTACTCTAGAAGGCATGGATGGTGCAGGTAAAAGTACCCATATCCCCAATATTATTGGGCTACTTAAAACGCGAGGATTAGAAGTAGTTTCCACTCGAGAGCCAGGCGGAACAAGGCTTGGCGAGCAGTTGCGCGCTTTATTGCTGCACGATGCCATGCACCCAGAAACCGAAACTTTGCTGATGTTTGCTGCACGACGCGAGCATATTGCCAACGTAATCGAGCCGGCATTAAAACGTGGCGCCTATGTACTCTCAGATCGCTTTACAGACGCCACTTACGCCTATCAGTGTGGCGCCAAGGGCGTGGCTAGCAATAAAATCAAGCAACTTGAGAAATGGGTGCAAGGCAGGTTGCAGCCTGACATGACTTTGCTGTTTGATGTTCCAGTTGAAATTAGCAGAAAAAGACTTGCATCCGACCGTGATCCTGATAAATTTGAACGGGAAGATGCAAAATTTTTTGAAAAATTGCGCCAAGCGTATTTAACACGCGCTAAAGAAGATCCAGCACGTTTCCATGTAATCAACGCGAATCAAGCACTTGAAAAAGTTAAAGTATTAGTTGAAGAAATAATATCAACTATATGATTATAATTAGTTAGTTGATATGTATATTTGGCATAAATCTCAGTGGCAACACATCATGCAGCAACAGGCGGGCTTGCCTCATGCATTACTGCTGCGCGGACGCGCCGGCACTGGCAAACATGATTTTGCCATTGAACTAGCGCAAACTTTACTATGCAGTCAGCCGAATGAACCACACGTGGCTTGCGGCAAATGTCCAAGCTGCTTATGGTTTGCAGAAGGCAATCACCCGGACTTTCGTTTAATTTCGCCAGAAGATGCCGAAATTTCAGACGAAGTGCCCAAGAAAAAAACTGCCAAAAAAAGCCAAATTTCCGTAACTCAAATTCGCCAACTCATTGATTATTTAAGTTTATCTCACCATCAGGTGAATAGCCGACGAGTTATTTTAATTTCGCCTGCAGAGACGCTGAATTTGGCTTCTGCCAATGCACTACTCAAAATGTTAGAAGAGCCACCCTCCAATACCCTGTTCATTTTGGTCGCCAGCCAACCGCAACGTTTATTGGCCACCATTATTAGCCGCTGCCGGGCCATTGAAATGCCGTTACCAAGCAAAACAGATGCACTTGCATGGCTTAAAACACAAGGCGTTATAGACGCTGAAAATGCGCTTAATTACGCAGGAGGATCGCCGCTATTGGCCTTACAGATAGCAGGGGAAGGTGATGTAAATACAAGCCTCGTTAAAAATTTGGCTTTGGGTGCTAAGCTAGATGCTTTTTCTTGTGCGCCGTTATTCTTAAGTATTGGCATGGAGCGCGCCATTGAAGCGCTACAAAAATGGGTGTTTGACTTGGCAGCCTACAGACTCGCACAAAGTTTGCATTACCACGCAACACACCTTGCCGCTTTGCAAGCCTTGAGTAAAAGCGTAAACTTGAAGGCATTATTAAGTTTTCAAGAAAAGCTTGTGGATGCAAAAAAAATCGCAAATCACCCATTAAGTAATGAATTGCAACTAGAAAATATATTGTTACACTATACACAGATATTTAAGCCAGTTAATGTAAAAACCTGAGATTGAACATGGAAGCCAATACTGATCAATTTAAAGAAGCAAGCAATAAACCAGGTGTGCTTTCGCTTGCGATTAAAGAAAAATCCGCTTTATACGCAGCTTACATGCCTTATGTTAAAGGTGGCGGCTTGTTTATTCCTACCAATAAAAACTTTAAAATTGGTGAGGAAGTGTTTATGTTATTGAGTTTGGTGGATGACCCGTTGAAACTCAAAGTAGTAGGCAAAGTCATTTGGATTACACCTGTTGCGCAAGCCAATCGCCCACAAGGTATCGGTGTGCAATTTAGTGAAAAAGATGGTGGCATTGAAGTAAAAAATAAAATCGAGGCGCTTTTGGGTGGAGCCTTAAAAGCCAATCGGCCGACTCATACCATGTAGTATGCTAGTCGATTCGCATTGCCATCTTAATTTTCCTGAATTTACTGAAAATATTCACGCTGTAAGACAACTCATGCACGATTCGCAGGTTGGTCATGCGCTGTGTGTTTCGGTTACGCTGGATAAATTTCCTGAAGTGCTAAAACTAGCTGAAAGTTATGATAACTTTTATGCTTCGGTTGGCGTACACCCCGATTACGAAGACATTGAAGAACCTAGTGTAGAGGCGCTTGTTGAGCTTGCACAGCACCCAAAAGTGGTGGCGATTGGCGAAACAGGGTTAGACTATTTTCGCTTAACCGGCGATTTGGAATGGCAACGGATGCGCTTTCGCACGCATATTCGTGCTGCAATTTTAGCTAATAAACCATTGATTATTCATACCAGAAGTGCTGCTGACGACACTTTACGCATTATGCAAGAAGAGGGCGCAAATAAAGTGGGCGGGGTGATGCACTGCTTTACCGAAAGCCTGGAAGTGGCTCTGGCAGCCATTTCCATGGGATTTTACATCTCATTTTCTGGCATTGTCACCTTTAAAAATGCGACGCAACTTAAAGAAGTAGCACAAGCGATTCCGCTCGATAAAATGTTGGTTGAAACCGATTCGCCGTATCTTGCGCCAGTACCGTTTCGCGGAAAAACCAATCAACCTGCGTATGTGAAATACGTGGCGCAAGAAATAGCCAATTTACGTGGCATCAGCCTAGATGCTGTGATGCAAGCGACTACACATAATTTTTTCACGCTGTTTAAATACGCAAAGTTGATAAATTAAGTATGCAGCTCACCATGTTAGGCGTGGGTTCCAGCGCAGGCACGCCAGTAGTGGGCTGTAGCTGTACTACTTGCAACTCGGATAATCCGCGCAATAATCGTACGCGCTGTTCTAGCTTAATTACGCTGGATTCTGGTGAGAATATACTCATTGATACGGGACCTGATTTACGTGATCAATCCTTACGCGAGGACATTAAACGCGTCGATGCGGTGCTTTACACGCACACGCATGCCGATCACTTACATGGCATTGATGATTTGCGCGCATTTTGCCAAATCCAGCGCAAGCAAATTCCCCTATATGCAAAAGAAGATGCGGTTGCGCATATTACGCAAAAATTTGGTTATGTGTTGCGCGAGCCGAGTAATTTTTGGGATTTGCCCGTATTGCGCACGGAGACTATTCATGGACCTTTCACGCTATTTGGCACGCGCATTACGCCTATACCTGTGTTGCATGGCAGAAGTCACATTTTAGGCTATAGAATCGGCAACCTTGCCTATATGACCGATGTTTCTGAGATTCCAGAATCCTCACTTGCGCTTTTAGAAGGTTTGGATGTGGTGTTACTAGATTGCCTGCGCGAAACTTCGCACCCAACGCACATTAATATTGAACAAAGTTTGGCCTACATTGGTCGTATCAAAGCTAAACAAAGTTATATGATTCACATGACACATGAATTAGAATACGCATCTTTAACGAATAAGTTGCCGAAAAATGTTTTTGTCGGCTACGATGGTTTGAAATTACACATTAATTGATACTTGCATATAGGCTGGGTCAACAAAACGCGCCACAAGTCGTTACGTAAATATTAAATTTATAAGGTTTTTAATGGAAATGGCACAAACTACAATGAAAAAGTTTTTAATTAGCAGCTTATTAATTGGCTTGCTTTCAGCATCAAATGTGTTTGCAGCAGGTAAAACTTATACCGAAAATGAGTTTTTAGATAACTTTAGTGGTAAAACCATGAAGGCGATTAGTGAAAAATTAGG
>JANYGD010000070.1 GCA_025359405.1 Methylotenera sp.
ACGATGAAGACGAAGACAATATTTTAAAAGATGCCAAAGGCCATTACCGCGTAAAAGCACTCACCGAAATTGGTGATTTTAATGAAGCAGTCGGCACACAATTTAGTGATGAAGAGTTCAGCACCATTGGCGGCCTAGTGGTGAATAAGTTCGGCCATTTGCCCAAACGTGGCGACACCGTTATCATCGACAATTTAAGCGTTAGTGTGCTGCGCGCCGATAGTAGGCGCTTACATTCTATATTGGTAGAAGTGATTCCAGGCGAGCCATTTCCGATTGAATCTACCTAAGCTTGAGCAAAATGAACTAAATTTATTTCCGATTCTCTTAACTTGTACAGATTGGAGATCTTAATGAAAACTTGGCCATTTGCAGTTTTACTTGCAACGAATATTTTGTTTGCAAGCACTTGCTTCGCAGACGAAGCCCAAGCTCAGCCTCTAGCCAGCAAAATTCCTACCGAAGAAAAAGCTTTTGTTGACGCGATTAATCAATACGACAAAGCTAAAATCGTTGCCCAGCTTGGCGAACCCGCCAAAGCAGACAATGTAAGAATCAAAGGTTCTAACAAAATTGCCGCCTCGATCTGGCAATATCACAACCTAAATACGGCTGCCGATGGTACTTTATACCAAACTACAGAGCTCGATTTTATTGACGACAAAGTGGTGCAAGTGGTGTTTTTGAATAACGACGGCTCGGAAGACGTGGATAAAGGTAAAACGTATGATTTGCCGCAAGCTGAACCTAATCTAAATGAACCCGGTATGTAATTGTTCAACGCAATAAAAAAGGCGCACTGTATTTTAACTACAGGCGCCTTTTTTATTAATTCAAGTTTATTTCTTCTTCAAATTGTCACGAATTTCGCGTAACAAAATTACATCTTCTGGCGTTGGTGCTGGTGCCGCAGGTGGTTCTGCTTTTTTCATTCTATTCACCATTTTCACCATTTGGAAAATCACAAATGCCAAGATAAGGAAGTTAATCAAAATACTAATAAAGTTACCATAGGCAAGAACAGAACCAGCTTTTTTAGCCTCGGCCAACGGCAAACCAGCTGCTTGACCACTCAGTGCAACATATATGTTTGAAAAGTCTACATTGCCAATTATTTTTCCTACAACAGGCATAATGATGTCATTCACTAGTGAATCAACAATTTTACCAAACGCGCCACCGATGATGACACCCACTGCTAGGTCCATCACATTGCCTTTACTAATAAAGTCTTTAAATTCCGATGTCATGCTCATTGCTTATTCTCCTAAAATTATTATTTAATAGTACCGCAGTTGAAATATAGGACTTTAGAACGTCAACTGTCAATAACTTAAATTCTGCTTTTTTGCAGAAATCCGTGACAAACACGTACAATCGCGCTTAATCAATTGTTTTTGTATTGCAATCTATGCTAAAAAATCTCTCGCCGTCTCTAATAGCATTAGCGCTGGGCGCCTTAGCTGTATTGGGTTTCGCGCCATCTTACATTTTCCCGTTGAGCATACTTTCACTTGCTGGATTATGTTATCTGTGGATTAAAGCAGGTAACCCAAAAGCCGCATTCCAGCTAGGGTTTGCGTTTGGCCTAGGTCTATATTGTGTCGGCATTTATTGGATTTACATTTGCCTGCACGATTTCGGCGGTATGCCGTGGTGGTTTGCGGGCTTTGCCACCTTTTGTTTGTGCGCGTTTATGGCGCTGTTCGCGGGTCTGGTGGGTTGGCTTAGCAAAAAACTTGGCTCGCCAATAGTCAGCATCCCGGTGTTATGGGGTTTATCCGATTGGATTCGTAGCTGGATTTTTACTGGTTTTCCTTGGCTTACAATAGGTTACAGCCAAGTGCCGCAAAGTCCGCTGGCAGGTTACATGCCGCTGGTAGGCGTGTACGGCGTTTCAGTGATTACGGTTTTTATCGGCGCATTAATTGGCTATTGGTTTGCAAATCGGCCTCGAAGTTTAATTTTTAAACGCAACACCATTGCAGCTTTTACTTTAATTTTGGTCGCAGGATTCATTCTAAAAGCCGTCGAATGGACCACACCAATCGGCAAACCCATTTCAGTCGCATTGTTGCAAGGCAATATCGCACAAGACGAAAAATGGTCGCCTGAAACCACGCAAAGCACCATTGAACAATATTTAAGTTTGATAAAAGCCAGCAACGCACAGCTCATCATCACACCGGAAACCGCGCTGCCAGTGATTTCCAGTCAACTTGACCCTTCCATTAAAAACACAATCTCTGAGCTTGCCAAACAACGTGGCTTAATTATTGGCATGGTGGAATATAACGAAAATACCAATGCATATTTTAACAGCGCCATTGGCTACAGCAGCGCGCCTAGCCAATCGTACTCCAAAAATCATCTCGTACCATTTGGTGAATTTATTCCATTAAAAAAAGTATTTGGCTGGGTTTACCGTGATTATTTGCACATGCCGCTTAGTGATTTGTCGCGCGGTGGTAAACAGCAAAAACCCATGAATTTAGTCAGTCAAAAAGTCGCCATGAATATCTGCTACGAAGACGTATTTGGCAATGAGATCATTCGACAATTACCCGAGGCAACACTACTCGTCAACATTAGCAACGACGCTTGGTACGGCGCGTCTTATGCGGCAGATCAGCACATGCAGTTTAGCCAAGCACGTGCGCTAGAAACGGGCCGTATGATGCTGCGCGCCACTAATACTGGCGCCACTGCGGCGATTGACCAGCATGGTTATGTGCTCACCCACGCTCCGCATTTTACAAAAACCACGCTAAATGTGACAGCCCAAGGCTACGCTGGCAGCACGCCTTATGTGCGCTGGGGCAATTGGCCGTTTATTGTGTTCTGTTTTGCGGCGATTGCTTTTGTGATTAAACGCAAAACCAAGTAAAATCAGGCTTTTCGCAATTATAAAAACATACAAATGTTGACCTTCCAACAAATCATATTAAATTTACAACAATATTGGGATAAACAAGGCTGCGCTTTGTTGCAGCCTTACGATATGGAAGTTGGCGCTGGCACTTCGCACACCGCCACATTTTTGCGCTCGCTTGGCCCAGAGCCTTGGAAAGCTGCTTACGTGCAACCCAGCCGCCGTCCGAAAGATGGCCGCTATGGCGAAAACCCAAACCGTTTGCAACATTATTACCAATATCAAGTGGTGCTAAAGCCTGCGCCAGCTAATATTCTCGAGCTTTATTTAGGTTCGCTGGAGGCGCTTGGTTTCGACCTAAAACAAAATGATATCCGCTTTGTAGAAGACGATTGGGAAAACCCTACACTAGGCGCTTGGGGCTTAGGCTGGGAAGTCTGGCTTAACGGCATGGAAGTTACACAATTCACCTATTTTCAGCAAGTTGGCGGTATCGATTGCAAGCCCATTACTGGCGAAATTACCTATGGCTTAGAGCGCCTCGCCATGTACTTGCAAGGCGTGGATAGCGTGTTCGATTTACAGTATTCCGAAAACGTAAAATATGGCGACGTGTTCCACCAAAACGAGGTTGAGCAATCCACCTATAATTTTGAACATTCTGACGTGGAATTTTTGTCGACCGCCTTTATCGCACACGAAAAACAAGCGCAACATTTGGTAAAAGAAAAACTCGCCTTACCTGCTTACGAGCAAGTATTAAAAGCCGCACACACCTTTAATTTGCTGGATGCGCGCGGCGCAATTAGCGTCACCGAGCGCGCCGCCTACATCGGAAAAATCCGCAATATTGCGCGCAGTGTTGCAGCTTGCTACTTGGAAAGCCGCGCCAGACTTGAACCTCCTTTCCCAATGGCTCCAAGAGAGTGGGCAAATGAGGCATTGGCGAAATTAGAAAAAGAAAAGAAAGCAGCATGAGTAACTTATTAGTCGAATTATTTGTAGAAGAACTGCCACCAAAAGCACTTAAAAAGCTTGGGGAAGCGTTTTCTAGCTTACTATTTGAATCGTTAAAACTGCAAGGTTTAACCGCTGAAAACTCAGTGACCACAGCATTTGCCACACCCCGCCGTTTAGCCGCACACATTACTGAAGTCACGAGCAAGGCCGCCGATAAACAAGTCGCGCAAAAACTCATGCCTGCCAGCGTGGGCTTGGATGCAAACGGTAAGGCCACCCCTGCCCTTATAAAAAGACTGCAAGCATTAGGCGCAGGCGAATCTGCTGTCGCTAAACTCAGAAAAGAAAACGACGGCAAAGCGGATGTGTTATTTTTAGACCTGAACCAAACCGGCGCCACGCTGCAAGCAGGCCTGCAAGCCGCTCTGGATGAGGCTTTAGCTAGGTTACCAATTCCCAAAGTGATGGCTTACCAATTGGCCGATGGTTGGAACACGGTAAATTTTGTGCGCCCTGCGCATGGTTTGGTGGCGTTACATGGCGCGGCAATCGTGCCAGTTACCGCACTGGGATTGGATTCTAGCAACATTACGCAAGGGCATCGCTTTGAGGCTGCAAAACCAACGATTACCATTAAAAATGCTGATACTTACGCCGAACAACTCAAAATTGAAGGCGCTGTCATTGCCAGTTTTGCCGAGCGGCGCGCGGAAATTGAACGTCAATTAAACGCCGCTGCCACCAAACAAAACCTCAAGCCAATAGCTGATGATGCCTTGCTGGATGAAGTCGCCGCGCTGGTGGAACGCCCGAATATATTGCTCGGCCAGTTTGAAGAAATTTATCTCGAAGTGCCGCAAGAATGCTTGATTTTGACCATGAAGGCAAATCAAAAATATTTTCCATTACTTGATGCCAACAACAAACTCACCAACAAGTTTTTGATTGTCTCCAATATTTCGCCAAAAGACCCAAGCGCCGTGATTCAAGGCAACGAGCGCGTAGTGCGCCCACGTTTGGCGGATGCTAAATTCTTCTTCGACCAAGACCGTAAAAAAACGCTGGAAAGCCGCATTGCTGGTTTAGATAAAGTGGTTTATCACAACAGGCTTGGCTCACAAGGTGAGCGTAATGCGCGCGTGGTAAAAATCGCAGCTGAAATTGCCAATCAGCTTGGAAAAGCTGATTTAGTGCCTAAAGTCGAACAGGCTGCACGCCTTTCTAAAGCAGATTTGGTCACTGATATGGTAGGCGAATTCCCCGAATTACAAGGCACTATGGGGCGTTACTATGCCCAACACGAAGGCATTGAGGATGAAATAGCTTATGCCATTGAAGACCACTACAAACCACGCTTTGCAGGGGATGAATTGCCACGTAATCAAGTAGGTATTTGTGTTGCTTTGGCAGATAAACTAGAAACACTTGTTGGAATGTTTGGTATTGGCAACATACCAACTGGCGACAAAGACCCGTTTGCTTTGCGCCGCCATGCGTTAGGTGTAATTCGTATGATGTCAGAGAAAAAACTGTCCATTAACATTGAACAGCTACTAAAAATTACAATATCAGCATTCCCTTCTGGCCTTTTGCAGCTTGAGTTTAAAGAAGGAGACTTTATAGTTATGCCACTTTGGATAAAACTAGAATTCTTCTTGCAAGAACGAGCAATAGGCTACTTAAAAGATACTGGTTATAGTGCTCAAGAGGCAGACTCAGTAATCTACTTAGCTAATCCAGCCGAATATATTCCTCGACTTGAGGCAGTTCAAAAAACTCGTACTTCTTTCCCTGCTGAGTTTGATTTGTTAGCAAATGCAGACAAACGTGCCCGAAACATTATCAATAAATCCGGTATGTCTTCTGAATGGATAGAAGCCAACTTAGAATCATGTGTTGAACCTGCAGAAAAGGACTTGTTAATTAAAACTCGCGAATTACGTAATCAAATTAATAATTTAGCTAGTGCTGGAAACTTTGATGATGCCTTGTTGCTTACTGTACAAATTAGCAATCCGGTAACTGTATTTTTCGATTCAGTAATGGTCAACGCCGACAACGAAAATATTCGTTTTAATCGCTTTCGACTTTTACATGAAGTAACAGGCTTAACCAATCGCGTTGCGGATTTATCCAAGCTAGCGAGTTAACGTGAAACTTGTCTACCTATGAAATTAGTTATTTTGGACCGCGACGGTGTCATCAACAAAGATTCCGTCAATTTCATCAAAAATCCAAATGAGTGGATTGCCTTGCCGGGTAGCTTGGAAGCCATTGCACTGCTCAATCAATCGGGTTTTCGCGTAGCGATTGCAACAAATCAAAGTGGCATTGCGCGCGGCCTACTAGATATGGCGACGCTAAACGCGATTAATGACAAAATGCACCGCGCGCTGGCACAAATGGGTGGCCGCATTGACGCGATGTTTTATTGCCCGCACACGGCGGATGACAATTGCGAATGCCGTAAACCAAAAACCGGCATGATTTTAGATATTGGGCGGCGATTTTCGGTGGAATTGAGCGAGGTTTATGCGGTTGGCGATACGCTGCGCGATTTGCGGGCCTTTGCCGATGCAGGTTGCAAGCCAATATTGGTGCGGTCTGGCAAAGGGGAAGAAACGCTCGCAGCTGGAAGCTTACCACCAAATATGTTGATTTTTGCCGATTTAAACGAGGCAGCGCAGCACATTATTGCAGAAGATATTTAATGCTTTTTTTGCGTTCATTTTTGTTTTTTCTCGGCCAAACCATCACCGCGCCAATATTCACTTTCATCGCATTCCTCGCCCTGCCGCTCAACCCAATCACCCGTAACCATTTAATCTCCGGCTGGGCGCGCAGCATGCTGTGGTGGCTCAAAGTTACTTGCAATATTACACACCAAATCAGTGGCTTAGAGAATATTCCCAGCACACCAAGCATCATTTTATGCAAGCATCAATCAGCTTGGGAGACGTTAGCATTGCAAGCCATTTTCCCCACGCAAGTCTATGTTTTAAAACGTGAATTATTGTGGATTCCTATATTTGGCTGGGGCTTAGCGATGTCGTCGCCCATCGCAATTGACCGGGCAGCAGGGCGAGAGGCGTTAATACAGCTTTTAGAGCAAGGCAAAGATAGAATAGCCAAAGGTTTATGGGTGGTGATATTCCCCGAAGGCACGCGTAAAGCGCCCGGCGTGCATGGCAAATACCAAATCGGCGGCGCTTGGTTGGCCACCCACACGCATACACAAGTAGTGCCAGTAGCGCATAATGCGGGCGAATTTTGGCCAAAAAATGGCTTCACAAAAAAGCCTGGTGTAATTAAAATGCACATCGGCAAAGCCATACAAACTGCGGGTTTGAAGGCAGATGCGCTGAATAAGCAAGCTGAAAATTGGATTGAAGACGAGATGTTGAAACTGTGATGCAACAGAGTTTAACACTTGCCAATGGCGAGACGATTTCGTACCTGCTCGAGCGCCGCACGCGCCGCACGGTGGGTTTGAAAATCACTGAAAACGGCCTTGTTGTGCATGCGCCAAAACGCATATTTGAGTTTCAGCTGAATCAAATTTTGCAGGAAAAATCGGGCTGGATTTTGAGTAAACTGCAAGCGCGTGAAGCGAATCAAATCGAAAAAATTCAATGGGTGGATGGCGAGCACTTGCTGTTTTTGGACAATGATATTCAATTGAATATTATGCAAAGTAGCAGCAATAAAGCATTAGTTTTCGATCAAAACACTTTATTTATGCATGCCCTGCAGCCAAATAACCATGCGGCTGTCAGCCGTAAGGTTATTCAATGGTACAAAAAACAAGCTGAGTTAGATTTTGGTCGCCGATTAGAAATTTTAGCTGCAAAACTGGGGGTGCCCACGCCACCGCTCACGCTCTCAAACGCGCAATCACGCTGGGGAAGTTGCAATAATCGTGGTGAAGTTCGCTTGAGTTGGCGCTTGTTGCAAGCGCCACCGCACATCATTAATTACGTGATTTGCCACGAGCTGGCGCACTTAAAACAAATGAATCACTCGGCTAAATTTTACGCGGTGCTGGAAAGTCTCTTTCCTAATTACAAAGCGGTGGAGAAGGAATTAAAAGCACTTTCGCCAACTTTACATCGTATTTAGGTTTAGGTGCACCGTTTATAACAGCTGTTTAATATCGCTCGCCATTTCGGCTGGTGTTTCGCCGTAATTCATGTATAGCCTAATTTTTCCTTCTTTATCAAACACATACATACCAGCGCTATGGTCTACTGTATAGTCATCTTTGGATTTTCCCGCAACTTTTGCATAGAAAATTTTAAAATCGCCAAGCGTCTGTTTGGTTTCTTGCGCATTGCCTCGCAACCCAATGAAACGAGAATCGAACGAAGGCACAAATTGCGCTAAAACCGCTTGCGTGTCGCGTTCTGGGTCCACTGTTACAAACAAAACTTGTACCTCATTAGACTTATCACCCAGCAATTTCATGGTATTTTTTAAGTCGCTCATCGTTGTTGGGCATACGTCTGGGCAATGCGTGTAACCAAAAAACAGCGTCACTACTTTGCCTTTAAAATCACTTAAATTGCGCAATTTTCCATTGTGGTCGGTCAGCGTTAACGCTTTACCAAACTCAGCGCCCGTGATATCGGTAGCATTAAACGCGGCCGGTGCTTGCGCCGGGCTGCACGCAGCCAACATCAACAAAAATGCAAAAATGAACAGTTTTTTCATAGCAGAATACCTAATTATTAAGCATTTGATTCTAACATAAGCAATAAATTCACCGCTTGGTTTACAATAACGCTTTTACAAAATTTAGTTAAAAAGGCAGCAACATGGCAATACCAAGCTCAATGGCAGACCGCGACGGCATAATTTGGTACGACGGCAAACTGGTTAACTGGCGCGATGCCACCACGCACGTGCTCACCCACACTTTGCATTACGGCATGGGCGTGTTTGAGGGCGTTCGCGCTTACAAAACAGATAAAGGCACCGCCATTTTCCGTTTGCAAGAACATACCGACCGCCTGTTCAATAGCGCGCATATTTTGGGCATAAAAATGCCTTACGACAAAAAAACTATTGCTGAGGCGCAACGCGCCGCCGTGCGTGAAAACAAACTGGAATCCGCCTACATCCGCCCTATGGCGTTTTACGGGGCTGAGGCAATGGGTATTGCCGCAAAAACACTCTCCACACACATTATCTGCGCAGCTTGGAGCTGGGGTGCCTATATGGGCGACGAAGCGCTCACCAAAGGCATACGCGTAAAAACGTCGTCATTCGCGCGCCACCACGTTAACATCACCATGTGCAAAGCCAAAGCCAATGGCAACTATATGAACAGCATCTTGGCGCACCAAGAAGCCGCGCAGGATGGCTACGATGAAGCTTTGCTGCTGGATGTTGATGGCTTTGTGGCCGAAGGCTCGGGCGAAAATATTTTCATCGTCCGC
>JANYGD010000085.1 GCA_025359405.1 Methylotenera sp.
TCGCAAAATCAGGCTGGCCAGTTTTGGGGCACAGGCAAGTAAATTCGGGGATTTCCATATGGATATGAAAATCACGATTGGAGTTCGGGTTGGCAAAAGTTTCCAGTTGCTTGCTCGGTTGCGCACTAGGTTTTGCGCCTAAAGATTGCTTATTCGTCATAGTAATTGCGGTTTTTGCGGTAAAAAAACGTTATTATAACGCTTAAAAATATAAACCTAATTACACACAAATTAAATAGTCATTTTGCGCTTAACTCATCTAAAACTTGCCGGTTTCAAATCATTTGTAGACCCAACCACCATTCACTTGCACGGTCAGCGCGTGGGCGTTGTGGGGCCAAATGGTTGCGGCAAATCCAATGTGATGGAAGCGGTGCGTTGGGTGCTGGGTGAATCGTCTGCCAAAGAAATGCGTGCAGACGCGATGGATGCGGTGATTTTTAACGGCTCAGCTAATCGCAAACCCATATCCAGAGCTTCGGTCGAGCTGATTTTCGATAACAGCCTAGGCGGCGCAGTTGGCGAATGGAGCCAATACGCAGAAATTAGCGTTAAGCGCGTCATTGAGCGCGAAAAAGGCTCTACTTATTACATCAATAACACCGCCGTGCGCAGGCGCGATGTGGCAGATTTATTCCTCGGCACCGGCCTTGGAGGCCGTGCCTACGCGATAATCGGTCAGAACACCATTTCGCGCATTGTAGAGGCCAAACCTGAAGATCTGCGTGTGTTTTTGGAAGAAGCGGCTGGCATTAGCAGGTATAAAGAGCGCCGTCGCGAGACCGAATTACGCTTACGCGATACACGCGAAAATTTAACTAGAGTAGAGGACATTTGCCGCGAGCTGCAAAAACAAATCGCCAAACTTGAATCACAAGCGGTTATCACGCAACAATATCATGCCCTGCAGACCTCATTAAAGCTGGCAGATGGGCAATTGTGGTTGCTCAAAAAACGAGATGCCAGCCGCGATTGGGAGAAAGCCAAAACGCAAGTGGATAAATTGGTCAATCAACTCGAAGCGCAAACCGCAGAACTGCGCAAGAGTGAAGCAGAGTTAGAAAAAAGTCGCCAAGCGCATTATGCTGCCAGTGAAGGTATTAATACCGCGCAGGCTGCTTATTACGAGGCTAATGCGGAGGTTTCTAACCTTGAAAATCAAGTAAAACAGAATGCCGAAGCGCGTGAGCGCATGGCGCAGCAATTGGCGCAATTGGCGCAATCGATTGAGCGTAACGTCAACATGGGGGCGACATTTACGCAAAATTTGGCGCAATTAAATGTAGAATTAACTGCCGCTGTGACAAAAGAGCAAGCTGCACAATTGGCTTTAGAAGCGCTTAAACAAACGCTGCCAGAAAAAGAAGTAGCGCTAAAAGCTGCTAGCGAGCTCGCACAAAGCAGCCAAAACGCGCTGACTGAGGCGAATCAGCGCATTCAAATCGAAACCAGCAATATCAATTTTTTAAACCAAAGCGTTAACGAGAATAAGCAACGTATTACACGCCTGCAGGCCGATTTAGCGAATTTGGTATTGCCCGATGCGGCGCAGCTAAAAGCTAGCGAAAACGCCTTAAAACAAGCGCAGCAGGACATTTCTACTATTGAACAGGCCGTGCAAAAACTGCGTAACGATGAAGCTGCGCTGCAAACTGAAATTAATCAATTGCGCGATCAGCAGAACCAAGCGCAACGCGCGTTAAATCAAAGCGAAGCGGAAATTCACTCGCTACAAAAAATTCAGCAATCGCTTAACACAGAAGGCAAGTTGGGCGATTGGCTGAGCGGCAGAGGCTTAAAAAATAATGCGCGTTTGTGGCAAAAAATCAAAATTGACGAGGCGTGGAGCGTCGCGCTAGAAGCCGTGTTAGGTGCAAAATTGAATGCTTTGATTTCAGATAAGGGTTATTTAGATACTCGCCCACCATCCGCACTGGTATTGGGTTACAGGGCATCGTCTGACAGCACTAAAACAGCGCAAAATGCAAATTTAACGCCGCTCATCAGCGTGATTAAAGAGTGCGATGCAGATTTAAAACCTATTTTGGGCGATTGGCTGGCAGGCGCATATCTATTGAATGCTGGCGAAGATGTGCAAAAATATGTGAAGCAACTTAATTTGGGTGAAACGTTGGTGAACGAGTATGGCGACATATTTAGCCGCCACAGCGTGTCTTATCACGGCGAAAATTCCAGCCTGCATGGTGTGTTAGAACGACAGCAGCAGCTCGATAAGTTGCAGAAAAACTTACCGAATTTGCAACAAAGTGTAGTCAAAGTAAGTGATGCGTTAACTGCCGCAGAAGCCAATCTAAATAAGGCTAGACTGCAGCAACAGCAAGAAAATAATCAACTAAAAACCGCAACTAGTTTGCATTACCAACAGCAGCTTGAATTGGCGCGTTTGCAGCAAGCGCAACAAACTGCGCTGGAGCGCGAGGCCAGTATTAAAGTCGAAATTGCGGTGACCAATGCCAAGTTGGCGCAATTGGCAAGTGACGAAACTAATAAACAAGCGGCGTTGCAAGCGGTTTCGGCACAATTGGTACCATTAGAAACAGCAAAAAATAATGATTTGTTAAGCAAACAACAGGATGAAGCCGCGTATTCGGCGTTGCGCGATGCGATACAGCAGGCTGAAAGGCTGTATCAAGAAGTTAATTTTAACTCAAAAATAATAACTAATAATATCAGTGAATTAAATAATAAAATTAATGTAAATAGTCAAGAAAAAACTGCGTTTTTACAACGCCAAATTGAAACTGAACAAACCTTACAGCTCGCGCCGATGGAAACGCTAAAAGCCAACCTAAGCGCAGCGATTAACACCAAACAGGCGCGTGAGACCGCGCTGGCAGAGGCGCGCAACCATTTGGCAGTTGCAGAAACGCAATTGCAGGCGCTGGAGCGCACGCGTATGCAGCACGAGCAGCAATTGCATCCAATGCGCGATAGCTTAGAGCAAAGCCGTTTAAATGAGCAAGAAGCGCGTTTGCATTTTGAACAATGCCAAGCTGGTTTGCTGGAAAATGGCATGAATGAGCAAGAGTTAGCTGTAGGTTTGGCTGAAAATGCCAAAACCAGTGAATTGCTGCGCAAAACCAGCCAATTACAGCAACAAATCGAGGAAATTGGCCCAGTGAATATGGCGGCGATACAAGAATTGGCCACGGAAACCGAACGTAAAACCTATCTGGATAGCCAAATGTTGGATTTGCGCCAGGCGACCGAAACTTTGGAGGATGCGATTAAGAAGATTGACCGCGAAACGCGCGATAAATTGATGCAGACATTTAATACAGCGAATCAGCATTTTGGTGAGCTTTTTGCCACGCTATTTGGTGGTGGTCAGGCGAGATTAGAATTGCTTGGCGATGAGATTTTAGATACTGGTTTACAGGTATTCGCGCAGCCACCAGGCAAGAAAAACACCACGATTCAATTGCTTTCTGGTGGCGAAAAAGCATTAACCGCGTTAGCGCTGGTGTTTGCATTGTTCAGGCTAAACCCAGCGCCATTCTGCTTGATGGACGAGGTGGATGCGCCGCTGGATGACAGCAATACCGAACGTTTTTGCAATATGGTGAAAAAAATGGCCGAAAAAACGCAATTTTTATTCGTATCGCACAACAAGATTACCATGGAAATGGCGCAGCAGCTCATTGGTGTTACCATGCAGGAATCAGGCGTCTCGCGCATTGTGGACGTGGATATTGAAGCCGCCATGACTTTGCAATCGTAAATACAAGCTAGGTATGCTTGAAATATTATTGAATTAATACAAAAATAATTATCAATTCGAAGTAAAATAAAAATATGGCAAATTTACAAATTGTAATTGTTATTTTAGGCGCATTAATCATTGCAGGCGTAATTGCATACAACTGGTTGCAAGAAGTAAAGTTGCGTAAAGATGTCAACAGTGAGTTTATTGTGCCGCAAAAAGATGTGTTGGCTGAAGATTTTTATATCGATGCTGATGCTTATGTAGATAAAGAACTTGCCGGAGTTGCTGAAAAAATTAAACATCCCGAGCCTGTCATTCCTGCAAATGCTATTAGCGAATCACAACTCAGTCGTGCGGCAGTAAAAAGTATTGCCAAAGAGCCAGTTTTTGAACCGACTCAATCGATTGAAACAGCCTATAAAAGCCCTGTAGTAGCGCCCGCCGTAGAATATTTGACAGAAAATGAGTTGAGTCAAAATCAGGAGATTGAAGACTTGGGGCAGGAGCACATAAAGTCTGAATTT
>JANYGD010000115.1 GCA_025359405.1 Methylotenera sp.
CGCTACGCTTGTACGGAATGACGGAGAAGGTGTTTTTTTAAGGCTTCACAACCAAGCCATTTTTAACCGATTTAACACCTTTAACACCCGCAGCGATTTTCTCGGCGCGCGTTTTGGTAGCTTCGTCATCCACAAAGCCGCTTAATATCACAATGCCGTCTTTGGTTTCTACGCTCACTTTAAAGCTTCTAAAGTTTTTCTCGATTAAATATTTGGCTTTAACTTTTGTTGTAATCGCGCTGTCACTGGCGGCTTGCTTGGCTTCTTTTTGTTGCACCGCCGATTTATAGGTCGCGTATTCATCTTCATTCAAGCTGCCATTGTGGTTTACATCTGCCTTGCTGAAACCAGCAAAATCAAAAGTCTTATCTTTTTTAATTTCTGTGGCGCTTAGTTTGCTATCACCATCCACATCCAGCAATTTAAACTCTTTTTGATAACCCGTTTGATTAATCTCGTCTGTCATACCAGCAAGCACTGGCGCGCTCACCAAGCTCATTGTCAAACTAATGCTCAAACCAAAAAATATCAGTTTTGTTTTAGAAATTTGCATACTTTACCTCGATGTTTAAATTAGTTTCCAGTGCACTTGTTGCCCGGCTCTCAGTGGTACTAGACTGTCATTTCCCAAAGGTAGTTCATTTGGCACCAGCCAACTGGTTTTTTGTAAGATGATTTTGTCGGTATTTCTCGGTAAACCATAAAAATCTGCCCCATAAAAACTGGCAAAAGCTTCTAATTTGTCGAGTGCATTTGCGGCTTCAAACGCCTCGGCATATAGCTCTATGGCCGCGTGTGCGCTGTATATACCCGCACAGCCACACGTGGCTTCTTTAGTGTGTTTTGCGTGCGGTGCGCTATCGGTGCCTAAGAAAAATTTCGCGTCGCCAGAAGTCGCCGCTTTTACCAATGCCAAGCGATGTTCTTCACGTTTTAAAATGGGTAAACAATAATGATGCGGCTGAATACCACCTTTGAACATGTCATTTCTATTTAACAGCAAATGATGCGCAGTAATCGTCGCGGCCACGTTATTTGGCGTGCTTTGCACGAAATCTGCGGCATCTTTGGTGGTGATATGTTCAAACACAATTTTCAAATTAGAAAATCGTTTAAGCAAAGGCCTCATGTGGCGATCAATAAATACTTTCTCTCTGTCAAACACGTCAACATCGGCATCAGTCACTTCCGCATGCACAAGCAGCGGCAAGCCCACAGCCTGCATAGTGTCTAGCGCAGCGCTACATTTAAGTAAATCCGTCACGCCAGAATCTGAATTCGTCGTTGCACCCGCCGGGTAAAGCTTTACGCCGTGAATAATGCTGCTGGCTTTGGCTTTCTTAATTTCGTCTGCCGTGGTGTTATCAGTCAAATACAGCGTCATCAGCGGCTCAAAAGTCATATTTTTTGGCAAAACCGCCAAAATCCGTTGCCGATATTCTTCGGCAAGTGCCGTCGTCGCCACAGGCGGGCGCAAATTTGGCATGACAATAGCACGCGCGAACTGACGCGCAGTATCTGGCAGCACCGCTTTTAGTGCCGCACCATCGCGCAAATGTAAGTGCCAATCATCCGGGCGAACAAATGTAATCTTATTTGTCATGTTTTAACGGGCTTTTTTAATTGGCTTGCTTTAAAGCAAGCGCAAATTCGTAAAGGTCATTTTTTTTAAGCTGCGTAATCTCGGTGGCCAAAGCCACCGCTTGCTTCAACGGCAACTCTGCCAGCAAGCATTTTAATACACGTTGCGCTTCCTCACTAATTTCTTGTGTTTGTTGCAGCGGCGCGACCTCAATCAACAATACAAATTCACCACGCTGTTGATTTACATCGGCCTGCAGCCAAGCACTGGCGAGGCCTGCAGGGCAGGTGTATATCGTCTCGAAAGTCTTAGTAAGTTCACGCGCAAAAGTAATGCGCCGCTCTGTGCCTAAAACTTTTGCTAAATCTTCCACACATTCCACAATGCGATGCGGCGCTTCGTACAAAACTAGCGTTACCGTTTGTGTTTTTAAGTTTTCTAAAATTTTGCGCCTTGCCGCACCACTGGCGGGTAAAAAGCCGTGAAAATAAAAACCATTTTGCACAATACCACTAGCCGACAAGGCAGCAACCACGGCACTTACGCCAGGAATTGGCACTACTTTTATGCCAGCTTTTCGCACAAAATCCACCACCACCGCGCCTGGGTCGCTAATGCCAGGCGTGCCAGCATCGGTGACCAGCGCGATATTTTCACCATTTTTAAGTTGCGCCAATAACTTTTCGGCCGATTGATGCTCGTTATGTTCATGCACAGCGATAAGTTTTTTGCTAATCCCAAAATGATTCAATAAGCCTGAAGAATGCCGTGTATCCTCAGCTGCAATGGCATCAACACTTTTTAAAATTTCTAGCGCGCGCAAAGTAATATCACCCAGATTGCCGATTGGCGTGGCGACCACATATAATGTACCTTGTTGCTTCATAATTG
>JANYGD010000133.1 GCA_025359405.1 Methylotenera sp.
TACGCCCCAAGGTGCTTGAGGAATATGTTGGACAAGAAAAAGCACGTGGTCAACTGGAAATTTTTATTAACGCTGCACGTGGTCGTAGCGAGCCGCTAGATCATGTGCTTTTGTTTGGGCCGCCAGGCTTAGGTAAAACCACTTTAGCACATATTATTGCCCGCGAAATGGGTGTCAATCTACGTCAAACTTCAGGCCCAGTACTAGAGCGGGCAGGCGACTTGGCGGCATTACTTACCAATTTAGAACCCAACGATGTTTTATTTATCGATGAAATTCATCGCCTTTCGCCAGTTGTCGAAGAGATTTTGTACCCCGCCATGGAAGATTATCGGCTGGACATTATGATTGGCGAAGGCCCTGCTGCTCGCAGCGTAAGGCTGGACTTGCCACCATTCACCTTGATTGGCGCTACCACTAGAGCTGGTATGCTCACCAATCCACTACGTGACCGCTTTGGTATTGTGTCGCGGCTTGAGTTTTATACTACTGAAGAGCTTAGCCGCATTGTGCATCGCAGCGCAGGTTTGCTCGAGGTGAAAATTACCGAAACTGGTGCCTTAGAAGTTGCCAAACGCTCGCGTGGCACACCGCGTATTTCTAACCGCTTGCTGCGCCGCGTGCGCGATTACGCGCAAGTGAAAGCCGATGGAGTTGTAAGCTCTGAGGTTGCCGATGCAGCACTTAAAATGCTCGATGTTGATAACTTGGGTTTTGATGTGATGGACAGAAAACTGCTACAAGCGGTGCTGGAAAAATTTGGTGGAGGGCCGGTAGGCTTGGATAATTTGGCCGCAGCCATTGGTGAAGAGCGCGACACCATTGAAGATGTGCTTGAGCCGTATTTAATTCAGCAAGGCTATCTCATGCGCACCCCACGCGGCCGCGTGGCGACTAGCTTGGCGTACCAACACTTTGGCTTGAGTGCACCAAAAACATTAGCTGCAGGTGAAGTTTGGCAGCAGTGAGTCATTTCGATTGGCCAGTGCGCGTGTATTACGAAGATACCGATGCAGGTGGTGTTGTTTACCATTCGCAGTATCTTAATTTTTTTGAACGTGCTCGCACCGAGTGGCTGCGCCATTTGGGCTTTGAGCATAATTATTTGCGTGAGGAATTTAAGCTAATTTTTGTGGTACATAGCATGCAAATTGCCTTTAAAAAACCTGCAAAACTGAACGACTTACTCACAATCACTTCTGAGATTGCCAAGATGGGTCGCGGCAGTTTTGAATTTTTTCAAAAAATCACCATCAATCAGCAAACTTTAATAGAAGCGCAAGTGAAACTCGCCTGTGTTGATACCTTAACATTTAAACCAATAAGTATTCCCGAACAAATTAGACTAAAAATGGAGCACACATGAATGTAGGTAGCGATATGTCTTTGTTTTCATTAATCTCTGGCGCCAGCCTGCCTGTACAGGCGGTTTTGGTGATATTGCTCATTATTTCGTTATTCTCGTGGTGGTACATTTTTATTAAAGTAGCCACCATTAAGCGCGCCGAGACTGAATCCGAAGAGTTTGAAAATAAATTTTGGACTGGTGGCGACCTTAGTAAATTGTACGAAAGCGTAACTGCAGGACGTCGCAAGCCACAAGGCATGGCCAGCATTTTCGAAGCAGGTTTTAAAGAATTTATTCGTCACAAGCAGCAAGCCAACATGGAGGCCAAAATGGAAATCAGCGATGTGATGGAAGGCTCGCGCCGAGCCATGCGCGCCGCTTTCAACCGTGAGCTGGATGACCTGGATGCACATCTACCGTTTCTAGCCTCAGTTGGCTCAGTCAGCCCGTATATTGGCTTATTTGGCACGGTGTGGGGCATTATGAACGCGTTTAGAGGCTTATCTAGCGTGGCGCAAGCAACACTTAGCCAAGTCGCCCCAGGCATTGCGGAAGCGCTAGTTGCCACGGCAATTGGCTTATTTGCGGCGATTCCCGCCGTGATTGCCTATAATCGTTTTGCATCTAGTGTAGATAGGCTCTCGGTGCGCTACGAAAGCTTTATGGAAGAATTTACCAATATCTTGCAACGCAAATTGTAAAGGGTTGATGCGATGAGTAGAAGCCGCAAACGCCGTATGATGAATCAAATCAACGTTGTGCCTTACATTGACGTGACTTTGGTGTTGTTGGTGATATTTATGGTCACCGCGCCCATGAGCAACCCTGGTTTGGTGGATTTACCTAAGGTTGGCCAAGCCATGAAGCAAGTAGGCGCGCCGATTGTGGTGACTATTCACAAAGATGGCATGGCTGAAATTGAAGGTAAAGAATTGCCACGTGATAAATTATTGTTTGAAATTAAAAATCAGCTTAAAAAATCACCACGCGCAGTGGTGGTTGCGGCCGACGAAAAAACTCAATATGGCAAAGTGATTGAAGTGATGGATTTACTAAAACAAGCCAAAGTGGACAAAGTGGGCTTGCTATTCAAGCCGGCGCCTTAATTCTAGCGTAATCGTAAAGCATGATTAGAAAGCACGAAAATTCAGATTCTTGGAAAGCAGGTGGCCTCGCAATCGCGGTGCATTTGGCCTTGTTAGGTGCGATGTTGATTTCATTTAATTGGAAAGCTGCGCATCCTGTTTTAAACGTGACTGAAGTTGAGCTTTGGGATAAATTACCTAGAACAAAACCTGTTGTTGTAGAAGAGCCAAAACCAGAACCTAAACCGGAAGTTAAAGCAGTACCCAAGCCAGTGGTAGAAGAAAAGCCAAAGCCAGAAGAGTCTAAAGTGGATATTGAGCTAGAAAAAAAGAAAAAAGAACTTGAGCAAAAAGAAAAAGAATTGGAAGAAAAACGCAAAAAGGACGAAGCAACAAAGAAACTAGCACAACAAATGCGTGATGAAGATTTGCGTGATAAAAATGCTGACGAAAAAAAACAATTGGATAAAATTAAACAAGATGCTTTATCAGATGTTAAAGCTGAAACTGATAAGCAAGCAAGCGCTGCCAGTGCTAGTTTAATTGGTGAATATAAAGCCAAAATTCAAGCTAAAATTCGCAACAATGTAAATAAAACTTTATGCGGTGGGGGCAACCCAGAATTACGATTTGAGGTTAACCTACTACCCACAGGTGAATTAAGCGGTAGCCCAAAAATTACTAAATCAAGTGGAAACTCGACTTGCGATGATGCTGTAGAGCGCGCTATTATTGCCTCTGAGCCTTTACCTTTACCTAGCGACCCTGGGTTATTTTCTAGTTTTAGAAATCTAAATCTTAAATTTCGCCCGAATGACAACTAAAATTGGGTATGTAAATAAAGCGTAAAAGTTGTAATAAAGTGTAAATCGTGTGGCATCGCGGCGTGTTTGCAGTAGAATTTAACTGAACTTTTTAAAAAATAAGATACCAATAGCTTATGAATCAAATTCGATGGATGTTTTTTTGTGCAGTTTTTTTATTCACAACAATCGCAAATGCTGCCCTAGAAATTGAAATTAGCGGCGGTGACGCGCAACAAATTCCCATCGCAGTGGTTCCATACGGTGGATCTGCACTGACCAGAGATAACATCAGCGATATAGTCGCAGCAGATTTAAGTCGTAGTGGCTTATTCCGTGTGCTAGAGACGCGCGGCATGGCAAACTTGCCAACCACGCCTGCCCAAATCAAATATGCCGAATGGACAGCATTGCAAGCGCAGGCGGTAACAGTGGGCAATGTTGAAAGTGTTGCAGGTGGCCGCTTTAAAGTGACGTTTCAGTTGATGGATGCCCTTAAACAAACCCAATTAGCGGGCATGGATTACCAAATAGCGCCAAGCCAAGTGCGCACTACCGCACACAAAATTGCTGATATTATTTACCAGAAATTAACCGGTCAGGCGGGTTTATTTGCCAGCCGTATTGCCTACATTACCAAAACAGGCAAGCGCTACGCCTTGCAAGTGGCTGATGCCGATGGCTATAACCCGCAAACAGTGGTTTCATCTAACGAACCCATTATTTCACCTGCTTGGTCGCCCGATGGTACTAAGCTTGCTTACGTGTCGTTTGAGAAGAAAAAGCCGATTATTTTTGTGCAATCGCTCACCAGCGGTAGCCGCGAGATATTAGCTAACTATAAAGGTAACAACAGCGCGCCAGCTTGGTCGCCCAGCGGTAATAAGTTAGCAATTGTGCTCACATATGGCGCAAACTCGCAGATTTATACAATCGATGCTGGCGGTGGCGGGTTAAAACAAATTACCAAAAGTAGCGCCATTGATACCGAGCCGGCATTTTCGCCCGATGGCAACTTTATTTATTTTAGCTCTGACCGTGGCGGCAGGCCACAAATCTACAAAGTGCCTGCTGATGGTGGAAGTCCAAGTCGCGTAACATTTGAAGGCAGCTACAATGTTTCGCCACGTTTTTCGCCTGATGGCAAGGCTTTAGCGTATATTCGTAATGATGACGGTAAATTTAGAGTTGCTTTGCAAGATTTGGCAAGCGGTCAAGTGCAATTATTATCTGAGGGGGCGCAAGATGAATCACCCAGCTTTGCACCCAATGGCCGTGTGATTTTATACGCAACAAAACTGCGTGGACGCGGTGCGTTAGCTGCAGTATCTAGTGATGGTAAAGTGCGTCAACGCTTAAATGACGCATCTGGTGGCGATGTGCGCGAACCGGCCTGGGGGCCATTAGTTAACTAATATAAGCCAATTCATATATTTGTATCAAAAACCCACCCAAATTTGGGATTAAAAGGAGAGAAAGATGAGTAAACAATCTGCAATCAATACAAAATTAATTATGGCTGTAAGTTTAGCCGTGTTGCTGGTGGCGTGTAAAAGTACGCCAATGGTGCCAGCCAAGGTTGAAGATAAG
>JANYGD010000138.1 GCA_025359405.1 Methylotenera sp.
GTGATGATGCGTTCGGGGATAACTTTTGAAAGCGAATTTCGATATTCGGCCAGCTTGTACACTAGCGTTTTTGGCACATCTTTTAGCAACGAGAAACCGCCCGCCATGTCGCCATACAGTGTGCTGTAACCCACCGCCATCTCCGATTTATTACCGGTGGTGAGTACAATGCTGCCAAATTTGTTGGAGAGCGCCATTAGCAACATGCCGCGAATACGCGCTTGCAAGTTTTCCTCAGCGGTGTTGAAAGGCAAATCGCCAAATTCGGGGGCAAGCGTTTCGCGGTATAGCTCGAACAAATCTTTAATCGGAAGCTGGCTATATTTTACGCCAACCAAATTCGCCATTTCTACTGCGTCATCCACGCTGATGCTGGCGGTGAATTCGGATGACATCAGCACGACTTTTACGCGTTCTGCGCCGAGTGCATCGACGGCGATTGCGAGTGTGAGTGCAGAATCAACACCGCCCGACAAACCCAGCACAACACTGGGAAAGCCATTCTTATTCACATAGTCTGCCAAGCCTAATTTAAGTGCGTTATAGACTGATGCCTCCAAGCTTGGTTTGGGCGAAATCTCGGCTTTGACCGGTTGATTATTATTAATTTCGACAAAGCTTAAAGCTTCAGTAAAACTTGGTAATTGCTGCGTTACGCATCCATTTTTATCCAGCACAAACGATGCGCCATCAAATACCAGCTCATCTTGCCCGCCCACCAAATTAGTGTAAATAATTGCCAAGCTGGTTTCCTTCGCGCGCTCGGCAATCACCTCATAGCGCGTTTCCAGTTTATCCATGTGGTAGGGCGAAGCGTTGAGCGCAAGCAAAAATTCCGCACCTGCTTGCTTGGCCTTAAGCGCTGGTGAAGGTTCCCAGCCATCGGCGCAAATTATCACACCAAATTTTGTGCCTTTGTGAGAAAAAGCCAATGATGAATCGCCAGCCTCAAAATAGCGCTCTTCATCAAACACGCTGTAATTGGGCAGGCATTGTTTGCGATAAGTCGCAGTGATTTTGCCATTTTCAAGCACAGAAGCCGCGTTGTAGCGCTTTCCATCTTGTTGATGCGGATGTCCGATTAACAAAGTAATGCCAGAAACCTGCTCTGCAAGCCTCACCAATGCCTGCTCGCAGGCATGGTTAAAATCATCTCGGAACAACAAATCTTCTGGTGGATAACCACATAGCGCAAGTTCAGGTGTGATGACTAAGCTTGCGCCGCCTTGGCGTGCGCGGTTTGCGAAGTCCAAAATCTTATTGGCATTGCCTTCAATATCACCAACAATACAATTAATTTGCGCTAATGCTATTTTCATGGCGCGATTTTCATAACGTATGAGTGTTAATACTTGCCGCCTGTATCTTTAAGCATCTTCACAATGGCAGGATTTTGCTTTTTAAGTGCGTACACATAAGCGGTTAAGCCATATTTATCGCGCGCCTTCACGTCGGCCTTGTTATCAAGCAGCAATTTCACCATATCAACAGAATCTGTATTTACCGCCAACTGCAATAAAGACGTGTGTTGCGAGTCTTCATGATCGACATCCGCGCCTTTGGCGATGAGCACTTTGGCGGCCTCCACATGCGCTTTTTTTACTGCCCAAGTGAGGGCCGTCCAACGCGATTGATCTTGCTCATCTACATTGGCGCCATTGTTCAGCATATACACCAGCGCTGGCGCATGGCCTTCGCGCGCGGCGTATATCAGCGGCGTCGCGCCAAGCCTGTCTTGTGCATTGGCTTGCGCGCCTTGCGCCATCAGCGAGGTGATAGTGGCCACATCGCCACTTTTTGCCGCGTACATGAGCGGGGTTTTGCCGTCATCCGTTTTAGCATTGGTGTCGATGCCATGTTTTATCATCAAATCTACCACCTCACTGTAGCCAGAAGTGGATGCCATGCCAAACGCGCTCCAGCCGCTTTCATCACGAATTTTTGGATCCGCGCCCTTGTCTAGCAACACTTTTACCGTAGCTATGTAATTCTTTCTGGCGGCAAACATCAGCGCGGTCCAGCCACCTTTGTCTTTAGCATTCACTTCTGCGCCTTTGTTAAGCAGCGCAGACACTACATCTGCCTTATCTTTACGCGCTGCGTACATCAGTGCGGTGATGTCATCGGCGTCCTTAGTGTTAGCGCTTACGCCGCTTTCCAGCATGGCCTTCACGGTGGCTAAATCGCCTTTGGAAGCAGCGGTTAGCAGATACGGAATCTCCTCCGCGAAGCTCAAAGAGCTTGCTAAAAACAGACACAAAAATACAATTAACTTTTTCAAAGTATTAACCTTTATTTTTAATGGCTTGCAGCACCGCTTCGCCCAAGCCTGCTGGCGATGTGGCTACTACGCAACCCGCGTTTTCCAGCGCCTTAATTTTATCTTCCGCACGGCCAGAGCCGCCAGAGATAATCGCCCCAGCATGCCCCATACGCTTGCCTTTTGGCGCGGTTAAGCCGGCAATATAGGCTGCCACTGGCTTGGAAACGTGATGTTTAATAAAATCTGCCGCAGCTTCTTCATCGCTACCGCCAATTTCGCCCACCATAATAATCGCCTCAGTTTCAGGGTCAGCTTCAAATAAAGTGAGGCATTCAATAAAATTCAAACCTTTAATCGGGTCGCCACCAATGCCCACACAAGTAGTTTGACCAAGCCCAAGCGCAGTAGTTTGGTGTACGGCTTCATAAGTAAGCGTGCCAGAGCGCGAGACCACGCCCACCTTACCTCGCAGGTGAATGCTGCCCGGCATAATGCCGATTTTACATTCGTCTGGCGTGATAATGCCGGGGCAATTCGGGCCAATTAATTTTGTTCCATTAGCCTTAAGTGCCGCTTTCGCATTAAGCATATCCAACACGGGGATGCCCTCAGTAATGCACACAATTAGTTCAATACCCGCGTCCGCTGCCTCTAAAATAGAATCCGCTGCATAAGCAGGTGGCACGTAAATTACGCTGGCGTTAGCTTGCGTCTCGCGCACTGCCTCGCGCATGGTGTTGAACACGGGCAAGTTCAAATGTTGTTGACCGCCTTTGCCCGGCGTCACGCCGCCTACCATCTGCGTGCCATAAGCCAATGCTTGCTCGGAGTGAAATGTGCCTTGTTTGCCAGTAAAACCTTGACACAATACTTTGGTGTTTTTGTTGACTAAAATACTCATGCGACGGCCTTCACAACTTGCTTCGCCGCATCAGTCAAATTTTCCGCCGAGATAATATTTAAGCCACTTTCACGTAATATTTGCTTGCCTAAATCAACGTTTGTACCTTCCAAACGGACGACAACGGGAATGGTCATACCGACCTCTTTTACCGCCGCGATAATGCCTGTGGCGACGATATCGCAGCGCATAATGCCGCCAAAAATGTTCACCAAAATGGCGCGTACTTTGTCATCGGCTAAGATAATTTTAAACGCTTTTGAAATCATTTCGGCTGATGCGCCACCGCCTACATCCAAGAAATTAGCGGGCACGCCACCATGCAGTTTGATTAAATCCATGGTCGCCATGGCCAGCCCCGCGCCGTTTACCATGCAGCCAATATTACCGTTTAGCGCAATGTAGTTAAGCCCAGCTTCGTGTGCGATAGCTTCTTTGGCGTCTTCTTGGCTCCAATCGCGCTGTGCACTTAATTCTTTTTGGCGATACAGTGCATTGTCATCCACACTCATTTTGCAATCCAACGCGACCAGTTTGCCGTCAGTTGTCACGATTAATGGATTAATTTCGAGCAAACTTAAATCGTTTTCTTTAAATAATTTGTACAAACCTTTTAGCAGCTTGGTAAACTCAGCCACTTGCTCAATTTTTAATTTAAAAGCCAAATTACGTGCTTGAAAATCCACCAAGCCATTCAGCGGGTCGCATACTTCCTGTAAGATTTTGTCAGGTTGTGTAGCAGCAATTTCTTCAATATCCATACCGCCTGCGCTCGAAGCCACGACCACAACGCGCTCTAATGTTCGGTCAACCAACATGGATAAATATAGTTCGCGCGCAATCGATAGGGTTTCTTCAACTAACACTTGGTTCACCATTTGGCCGTCGGGGGCGTTTTGGTAAGTGATTAAATTTTTGCCGAGCAAGGCTTTAACTACTGATTCAACCTCAGCGGCAGATTTTACTATCTTTACACCGCCGGCTTTGCCGCGACCACCGGCGTGAATTTGCGCCTTGACGACGAAAGCGTTGGAATTGATGGATTTTGCAACTCCAAGAGCAGAATGTGCATCGTCAGCAACCTTGCCAATAGGCGTTGCTAGGCCATATTGTTTTAATAAAAGTTTGGCTTGATATTCGTGTAGATTCATTTTAGAGTGGGATTGATTATAGTTTTTAGCACCAGTTGATATTTTCGCGCAAAAGCCAATTTGATGCTAGTAAAACCAGTGAGCGGGCGGTAATCTGCGATTTGCTTGTGGTGTGGATGATGTGACGAGTTTAAAAGCTTAAGTTTGTTGAAATAAAAAGCCATGCAGTTGCATGGCTTTTTTATAGTCATTAGCCCCTACAAATCTTGTTCCCAAGCATTGCCATATACCTTGCCGTTACGTGACAGAATAAACATTTGATACATGCTGGTCACCCACATAAAGGTTGAGGCCAAGCTATAGCCGATACCGCCAATGATGGTGAGCCAAGCGAAGCCGGGGCTTAGCTTGGTAAGCCACCATGAGCACACGTCCATAATCAAAAAGCCGAATGGGAAGGCGATGGCGAAGATTTTCCATTTTCTTGGCACGTTTACCGCAAAGCTGAAAATAAAGCCCATGATGAAGAAAATGAAGGCGATGCCGAATAAGTGAATGTGCGAAATTCTGGTCAAGCTTTGAATGCTCGCGCCTTTATCCACAACCGCTCTTTTTTTCACTTCGGCATACTTAGTGTAATCTGGAATGCCGGGCACCGTGCTGTGGCACACCACGCAATTTTTGGCAAAAACTTCTTTGAAATGAGAATCCCACTTGGCTTCAGGCGCGCCTTGTTCTGCCCATTTGATGATATCTAAGCGCACTTCGGCGGGCGCATTGCCTTTCATGGAGCCGTTCAGCTTGCTTTCCAGCATGGTTCCGCTGCGGTCGCCATAATAGCTATACACGATGTCATCTACTGATAAGCCAAACTTGCCATCGGCCATGCCGTGCGTGAGCAATATTTGCAGCCCGGCCATGCATAAGCCGACGCCAATCACCAATAAATAGCCCGCAAATAAGGCTTTAATAGGCGCGGGCATGTTGGGCAAGTTTAACCAAGCGAGGTTTGATGAGGGAGAATCTTTTGGTGCGGATTTCATTTTTTGTTT
>JANYGD010000184.1 GCA_025359405.1 Methylotenera sp.
CTCGTGCTTACGGATGGATAAATTGACGTGATCTACCGCTGTTGTTTCGCCAAATTTTTTAACCACATCAATCAGTTGGATATAATTTTCTTGCCCAAGCTCGTGTGGAGCTTTTGCTACCTTGGCCGCTACAGTATCCATTTGTGATTTTTCCCTTAAGGTAGCTACTATACGATTTACATCCGAATCATTACAACTATATTAGTTTAATTATCTCGTAGCTTCAAATAACGTTGCACAAACTCATACACAAAAATATCTTTCTCGGCCAAAGTGCCGTGGCTAAAGGCGCGTGAGGCCACGCCCTTTTGTACACGCTCACACACGGCAAAATCTTGCTTAGCGACGAGCTCATTAAAATCCACCACTGGGCTTGGGTCAAAATCCACTTTAGCCACATCTACCGCATTAAATAAATAGGTATCAATTACCCTTGTTTGCAAAGGGCTGATAGGTAGTAACTGAATAATCATCACACCAGTGGCACCAATATCTAAGCTTACATTGGGCGGAATCGCACCGCCATAGATAGAATTCGCCTCCAGCGCCGTCATACTGGGCATTATCGATAAATTGGATTTACCTTCTGGTGAATAGCCGGTACCGCCAGCTGGTAAGCTTACGCCGCCATCATCGCGTCCTTCTTCTATCACCCAGCCGGTTTGGTAAGTTTTAATGGTTCTTACCAGCTCCGGATGCACGTTGGGACAATGCAAACATTCAAGGTAATTTTCCATCACGATTTTCCAATTGGCATTAACGATATTTTCAACACGATAACCAATGCGCAGTTTATTCAACTCAAAACGCTCAAACCGCAAGGGTTCATCGAAATGTGTGGCGAGCGATTCACGTAAAGTAATGGGTTTTTCATCGCTCAAATTGACAAACACAAAGCCCTGCCACACATCCACACGCACTGGCCACAGCGAAAGCTCGCTGCGGTCTAACTCATTTTCTTCGATACGCGGCGTGGCAATCAATTCGCCTTGATGGCTATAACACCAATTGTGATAAGGGCAGGTGATGCGGCCTTTGCTATGTCCTGCCGCTTCGTCGCACAAGCGCGAACCGCGATGGCGACACACATTGTAAAAAGCCTGCAACCGCCCCGCGTCATTGCGCATCACAATCACGCTTTCGCCCGCAACATCAATAGTAAACCACTGACCTGGCGTTGCTGCTTGCTCTTCACGCCCTGCGTAATACCACGATTTAAAAAATATTTTTTGGCATTCTAGCTCAAAAATCGCAGGGTCAACATAATCGCGACCAGGTAGTGTTTTTCTAGTACTTTGCATACAGCCTTTAACTGAAATCTAGGTAAATTTATCTGCCTGCCTTAAATTGTAAGAACAGTTTATTCTGCATTTTTAATTGCGTAGGGTTTAGACTCTCAAATACAAACGACTCTTTTACCTCTGCCTCACTAGGGTATATCGTCTTGTCGTTTAGAATATCTGGCTGCACTAAGTTAGACGGCACGGAGGTGGCATATGTGGCCTCGTTACTAAATGCGGCGGCGATTTCTGGACGCAATTGGTAATTGATAAACTTATAGGCATTTTCTTTATTGGGCGCGTCTTTTGGAATGCCCATCATGGTCATCCAAATGCCGGTTTGTTTTTTTGGCGTGACGTAAATCGCCTCAAATGGTTTTTTTGCCGTTTTGGCGCCGCGCACAGAAAATCCACCATCGCCGCTCCAGCCTTGGGCCACACACACATCGCCGCCGATAATATCCGTACGCATGGTGGTAGAAGTAAATTGTGTAATGTATGGCCGTACTTTCATGAGCATTTTGTACGCGTCTTGATAATCAATTGGAATATCACTATTGGGATTGCGTCCCATGTAAGCCAAAGCAGTAGCGAACACGTCGTTAGGCGAATCTAGCATGGACACCCCGCATTTGCTCAGTTTGCTGACCACGACCGGGTTATAGAGTAAATCCCAGCTATCTAGCTTGGCATTTTTACCCAATATGGCACGTACTTTTTCT
>JANYGD010000201.1 GCA_025359405.1 Methylotenera sp.
TATGCATTTTTGAACCCCTATAGGTACGAAAGCACGGTTTCTGCCGCTTTTTTCGTACTATTCTGCTTGAGCGTTTGATGAATTGTCGTGAATTCTTGCTTAATTTCTTTTAAATATTCCGCATCATTCAACAAACGCATCACCGTATCAGCTAAATTTTGTGGTGTGGCTTTGTCTTGTAACAGCTCTGGCACTAAAAACTTTCCCGCTAAAATATTCGGCAACCCAACATAAGGCAGGTAATTCATGCGTTTTAATATCCACCAGCTTAAGGTTGGCATGCGGTAAGTAATTACCATGGGGCGCTTTAACAGCGCGGCTTCCAGCGTGGCTGTGCCAGAAGCTACAATCACCATATCTGCGGCTTCTATAGCATCGTGCGCATGACCAAACAGAATGTTTAAATCGATCTCTTGCGACATATCTTTATAAAGCGCTTGCTCGAAAATTGCGCGTGTTTCGCGCGTGATAAGAGGCACCAAAAACTGCACATTTGCCTTGTCTTGACTAATAATTTTGGCGGCGTTTACAAATAATTCGGCGTGTTGACTCACTTCCGATTGGCGGCTGCCCGGCAACATGGCAATCACCAATTTGTGCTTCTCAATTTTAAGTATGTCACGAGCCTCTGTTTTATTGGGTCGCAGCGGTATTTCGTCAGCTAGCGGATGCCCTACATAAGTCACTGGTACGCCAGCTTTCTCGTATAAAGCTGGTTCAAACGGAAACAAAGCCAGCACATGCGAAGCAGAGCGCTTGATTTTCCCCATGCGCCCACCGCGCCAAGCCCAGATGGAAGGACTGACATAATGAACAGTAGGAATGCCACGTTTTTTGAGCTTGCGTTCTAGCCAAAAATTGAAATCAGGCGCGTCGACGCCGATAAAAATATCGGGTTTTTCTGCTAATAATTGTTTGAGCAAGCTACGGCGTAATTTGAGCAAACCGTATAAGTGCTTGATGACTTCTACATAACCACGCACAGAGAGTTTTTCAATTGGAAACAGACTCTTAGCGCCTTCGCTAATCATTTTTGGCCCTGCAATGCCAATGAAAGTTAAGTCGCCTCGTTTCGCATTTAGCGCACGCATTAAATGGCTGCCTAACAAATCCCCAGAGGCTTCACCGGCCACTATTGCAATTTTTGGCATGCTAATTTACAAAGTTAACGGACGATGCCGCGCGTTGACGCGTTGAGAAAATCTGTGAGTAAGGCAATTTCATTGCAACTTTTTTGCATGGTAGCGAGCTCAACTTTGGCCTCTTCTAATGTTAAGCCGTTGCGATACATGGCTTTATAGGCGCGCTTTATTTGGGTGATGGTCTCGGGTGTATAGCCTCGCCGTTTAAGGCCCTCAGCGTTGATGCCATGCGGTTTAGCGTCATAGCCCGCAGCCGTTACATAGGGTGGAATATCTTTAAACACTACCGTATTAACCGCAGTAATAACATGTGCGCCGATTTTGCAAAACTGATGGATGAGCGTAAAACCGCCTAAAATCGCGTAATCATGCACATCTACGTGCCCTGCCAACGACGAATTGTTAGCAAAAATCGTATTATTGCCAATAGTACAATCATGCGCAATGTGCACATAAGCCATAATCCAGTTATCGTTGCCTATTTTTGTAACGCCTTTATCCTGCGCAGTGCCGCGATTAAAGGTGCAGAACTCGCGAATGGTATTGTTATCGCCAATTTCGAGTCTTGTCGGCTCATCTTTGTATTTTTTGTCCTGCGGCTGCTCGCCAAGTGATGAAAATTGAAAAATTTGATTGTTTTTACCGATAGTGGTCGGGCCTTTTAGTACCACATGACTGCCAATGCGCGTATCCGAGCCTACTTTAACCCCCGCACCAATAACAGAATATGCGCCAACCTCTACGCTGGAATCGAGTTCGGCTTTAGTATCAACAATTGCAGTTGGATGAATTTTTACTGACATTATAGTTAACTTATTACTTTAAATTATATTTATATTTATTTGATTTAAAACAATTTATTTTTATTAAATTTACTTTTCTATGGCTTTCAAAATGCACATCATACTGGCTTCTGCAACAATGACACCATCTACTCTTGCAACGCCAATATATTTCCATATACCTTTTAAAATACGGTCGATTTTCACGTTGAGAATAATTTGATCGCCAGGTGAAACGGGTTTTTTAAAGCGTGCGCTATCAATACCGGCAAAATAATACACGGAATCGTCACTTGGTTTGGCGCCCATCGTTTTAAACGACAGTATCGCCGCTGCCTGTGCCATGGCCTCTACAATTAGAACACCGGGCATTACGGGGTGATGTGGGAAATGGCCAGAAAAGTAATGTTCATTTACGCTGACATTTTTTAAAGCAGTGATTTCTTTGCCAAGTTCCAGTGAAATTACACGGTCTATCAGTACAAACGGATAACGGTGTGGAAGGTGATCGAGAATCTCATGAATATCCATGCTGGTTGCAGTTACTGCGGTATTTGACATAATTTTCCCAATCACTTATTTTTAGAGAGTTTGCTTTGGTTCTGCAAGCTTAATTCAGCAATAGCTGCTTCTAAGGCCTTTATTTTATCTGTTAATTGGTTTAAATGGCGAATATTCGCAGCCGTTTTAAGCCAAGCATCGTGTTCTTGTGACGGCATGAGCGCAGTATAAGTGCCCGTTTTTTTGATTGAGCGCATAATCATGCTGCCAGGCGAAATGGTGACGTTGTCAGCAATGCCTAAATGGCCGAGTATCATGGCCGCGCCGCCTATTTTGCAGTGCTTGCCGATGTTAGCGCTGCCGGCAATACCCGTACAACCTGCAATCACTGTATGTGCACCAATGCGGCAGTTATGCGCAACTTGAATGAGGTTGTCGAGCTTGCAACCTTCTTCAATCACTGTATTATCAATCGTACCTCGGTCGATGGTGGTATTGGCGCCAATATCGACGTTATTGTGAATAACAACGCCCCCAACCTGAGGAATTTTTACCCAATGGCCATTCTCTTCGGCATAACCAAAACCATCGTTACCAATCACGCAACCTGAAAATAAATGGCAATTTTTGCCAATTTGACAACCATGTTTAATCGTGACATTCGATTCTAAAATCGTATTATCAGAAATGCTCGAATTGCGCTCAACCACGCAGCCCGCACCAATAGTGACGTTGCTGCCAAGTGTTACGTTAGCCTCAATTACAGCATTAGCGGCAATACTGCAGCTTGTGGGCACTATAGCGGATGCATCAACAACTGCGCTGCTGTGTTTGCCTGCCTTAGCCTCGTATTTGGGATTCAACAAAGCTGAAACTTTGGCAAAGTAAGCGTAAGGATTGTCGGTGATTATTTTGGGTAAAGCGGTGAGTAAAGCGTGTTCTGGTTTGATAATCACGGCGCTAGCTGCGGTGCTATTCAACTGTGCCGTATATTTGGTATCATTAAAAAAACTAATGGCGCCAGCTTGCGCTAACGCCAAAGAGCCTACTGTAGCAATTTGAGTTTCGGGCTTATCTAGAAATGAGCCGCCTAATTGTTCGACGATTTGCTGAAGCGATAAATTTAAGCTCATAAGTAGTGGCCATATAACTTGATTTTTAGCCTATTTGTTCAACTTATTTTTTGCCTAAAAGTTTTAAAACTTTATCAGTAATATCAATTTTTTTACTGGCGTAAGCCACGCCACCATACACCACTAAATCATAGCCATCAGTTTCTGATACTGTCTGCACGGCTTTATTGATGCGGTCTTGCAAGCTAGCCAACTCTTCATTTTTACGCAAATTAATATCTTCACGAAGTTCACGTTGCTTGCGTTGAAACTCAATTTTCATATTTGATGTATCACGTTCTTTATTACGCCGGTCGGTTTCAGAAAGCGTTACGCCTTCTTTATCTAATGAGGCCTCAAGGTCGTGGATCTGTTTTTGCATTTTGTCTAAGTCTAGCGAGCGTGGACTGAATTCGCGCTCTAATTTTTTGCCACTTTCGGCCGTTTGCGG
>JANYGD010000005.1 GCA_025359405.1 Methylotenera sp.
TCATCATGGTCATGCCAGGCGCGCGCATATTGAAGATGGTAGTAATGATGTTGATAGAACCAACGATAGACGACACTCCCAAAATATGCAGTGCGAAGATGCTCATATCCATGGATAAGCCACCCTGAACTGAGAGAGGCGGATACATGGTCCAACCGCCAGCAACTGGGCCGCCTGGAACAAAAATCGAGCTCACTAACAAAGTGGCCGCAGGAATCAGCAACCAAAAACTCATATTATTGAGTCGCGGGAAGGCCATATCTGGCGCGCCTATCATCAGCGGCACCTGCCAGTTAGCAAAACCCACAAAAGCTGGCATAATCGCACCAAAAATCATGATTAGCCCGTGCAAGGTAGTAAGTTGATTGAACACTTGTGGCTCAACAAACTGTAGCCCAGGCTGAAACAATTCAGCACGGATTATCATCGCCATTGCCCCAGCAAACAGGAACATAGTGAAACTGAACCATAAATACATGGTGCCAATATCTTTATGGTTGGTAGATTTTACCCAACGCATAAGCCCAGTAGGATGTCCATGGCTATCGTGCGCATGGTCGTCGTGATGTGTTGCGGTTGTAGTGCTCATCAAATTCTCCTAAAAACTACAGCTAATTATCTAGTTATTAAATCTTTAAACTTAGCGTTTTGCCTTGACTTGCGCTGGTTGCAGCACATCGCCAACTGAGTTGCCAAGTGCATTACGCTCGTAAGTAATCACTGATGCAATTTCTGTATCGTTCAGCAAGGCTTTCCATGAAGGCATCACGCCTTTACCATTCAATACGCGATCGAGATGACCTTCGATTGGGCCAGTAGCCACTTTGCTGCCTGTCAACGCTGGGAATGCTGGTGGTAAACCCGCGCCACTTGCTTGGTGACAAACAGCACAGTTTTTCTCATAAACAGTTTTACCATTCGCAATTAAATCATCCTTCTCCCAAACTTTATCAGACCCAGCGGCAGCTTCAGCTGACTCATGTTTTTTAGCTGCTATCCATTCATTGTATTTATCTTCTGTCACAGCCTCTACTACGATAGGCATAAAACCGTGCGCTTTACCGCACAATTCTGCACACTGGCCGCGATAGGTGCCAGGTTGTTCCACTCTAAACCACACTTCTTTAATAAAGCCTGGAATAGCATCTTGTTTTACACCGAATGAAGGCACCCACCACGCGTGAATAACATCGGCGGCGGTTAACACCACTCTCACTTTTTTGCCAATCGGCACCACCATTGGGTTATCAACTTCTAACAAATAATTTTCGTCTTTTTCGGCTTTGTTATGAATTTGATCTTCTGAAGTTGCCAGCGTGCTGATAAATTTCACATCTTTATCTAGGTATTCATATTCCCATTCCCATTGATGTCCAGTTATCTTCACTGTCATATCGGCCGCACTAGTATCCTTCATCGCAAGGATGGTTTTAGTAGCAGGGATAGCCATCACCAGCAAAATAAGCGCTGGGATGATAGTCCAAACAACTTCCAGCATGTGATGTTCATGAAACTGAACTGCTTGATGTCCAACTGATTTACGATGTTTGTATAGCGAATAAAACATGATGCTGAATACCAGCACAAAAATAGCGATACACACATACATAATCAACATGTGCAAATTGTATATTTGTCTAGCAATTTCAGTCGCTGGCGCTCTTAGATTAAGTGCGTAGGCCGCTTGTGCAGTGCCCGTAATCATTGACAAAATCGTACCTAGAAAGTAAATAGCTTTCTTATTCATAACTAAATCTACCTTAAATGTGAGTAATTTAATAATCCGATAACGCCACAATTCGCCTATTTACGGCAAAACCTAAAGCGCTATTGTTAGCTTTTAGTGCTTATATAAATTCTTGTTACGCACTTTATTATAGCCACTCTTTTTAACATGCGTTTTTTAACGCAATTCAAAAACAATGAGAAAGTAGCACAAAAAATAATTTGCCTCAAGCAAAAAACTACAAATTGTTACAATTGTATTAATTTACTAACTATTAAGTTTGGTGCCGGGAGGGGGAATCGAACCCCCACGTTGTCGCCAACGCGGGATTTTGAGTCCCGTGCGTCTACCAATTCCGCCATCCCGGCTTGAGGTATAATTACAACCCCGCCATTATACCCATATTTTTCGCGATGCGAACTCAAGACTTCGACTTTAATTTGCCAGATAAACTCATCGCACAACATCCTACAAACCAGCGCAGCGCCAGTAGGTTGCTGCATTTAAACGGAAAAACTGAGCAATTGAACGATCGATTATTTGTCGATTTACCTGACTTGCTATCAGCAGGAGATTTATTGGTTTTTAACGATACGCGTGTAATTAAGGCGCGTTTATTCGGTGAAAAATCGACCGGTGGTGGTGTAGAAATACTTGTGGAGCGTGTCTTAGACCCTCATCATGTGCTCGCGCATATTCGCGCATCGCGCGCACCAAAAATAAACTCCAAACTTAACCTGGCTAACGCGTTTGACGCGGAAATTATTGGCCGAGAGGACGATTTATTTCAAGTTAAATTTTTAAGCAAAACCCCCGTACTTGATTTGCTAGAACAATACGGTGCTTTGCCGTTGCCACCTTATATTACACATACGGCCGAAGCCGAAGATGAAGAGCGCTATCAGACCGTTTATGCCAAACATGCGGGCGCCGTGGCTGCGCCTACTGCAGGTTTGCACTTTGACGAAGCCATGTTGAACAAAATAAAGACTAAAAACGTTAATATTGCTTACGTGACTTTACACGTAGGAGCGGGTACATTTCAGCCCGTACGTGTGGATAACATCCAAGACCATAAAATGCACAGCGAGATTTATCATATCTCAGCCGAAACAGTTGCGATGATTGAAGCTACCAAAATGAAAGGTGGCAATATTATTGCCGTTGGCACCACCAGCTTGCGTGCCTTAGAAAGCGCAGCGTTGCACGACGCATTCAAGCACGGCCAAGGCGAAACCAATATCTTCATTACGCCAGGGTTTAATTTTAAAATAGTCGATAAACTCATCACTAATTTTCATTTACCCAAAAGCACCTTACTCATGTTAGTGTCTGCTTTCGCGGGTTTCGAGCCCATTAAAAATGCTTATGCGCACGCGATTCAACAACAATATCGTTTTTTTAGTTATGGCGACGCTATGCTATTAGGCAGGGCAGATTAAAACGGACTCACTTTGAACTTCATGGGTAAACGCAAACACTAAGCTAGGCGTTCATTCACTACAATCATAATTTTGGAAATAGTTAAGCACATGAATTTATATCAACAATTAATAGTGGGCACATTCATTACATCGGCATTGTTAACTAGCTTGCAATTGCAAGCGCAGGTGCTGCCAGAAGCCGCGCTTGGTATCAAAATTCCACTTGCTAAAAAACCTACAACACGCCCTCAAACAGTGGCTTATGTCCCAGGGTTTAAGTGCTATTACATTGCCGATGGCGGCTTAGCGCCTATGGGTTCAGAGTTTGAGGCGCCTGTTTCTAAATCACAAATTCATGCCTATGATGATGCTGGTAAATATATCAATTCGGCCAAACCAGGTTATGACAATCGCTCTATCTATTACAATGCCAATACCAAAAAATTAGAAACCATTACTTATAATATTTCGAGCGAGGTTGGCTTTGCACCCAACACCGGCATGTATTCGATTAACTTAAGCGAAACTGGCGAAGTAAAAGATAGCTCGGATGAAATCATGCAATCTAACCCAGCTTTTGGCAGCGCGGGCACCATGCCAAGCTACGATGCAACAAACAAGCGCTATTTCGCCAAGCAAGCGCGTAGCGACAAAATATTTATTGTTGACCCAAAACAACGCGAGAAAATAGGTGAAATTACACTCGATTTAGCTAAAGCTGGCGCGACTTTTGATGACGTGAGCGACCTGTTTGCAGCTTACACGGGCATAAAAGGTGAAGAGTTGTTGTTGCTGGATATTGACCACAAAGCCGCACTGGTGTTTGATTTGGCTGGTAAATTTGTTGCCAAAAGTGAGCTACCGAAAGATTTAAAATTACGTTCACAAAACCATTTTAATGGCATAGGTTATGCCAATGACATGCTATTTGTGTACCACGAAGGCGAAGGCGAATTTGGGACTTATTATGGCTTCAAGGTTTTGAAATAGTTTTATATAATCTAGGCAATAAGAAACCGCGAACCCTATCACGGGCGCGCGGTTTTTTTAGATTAAAAGTATTACTTAACCAAAATTACTTGCCAAGTGCACCAGCTAGTTTGCCAGAAACCATACCGAATACTGCGCCGAGTACAGTTGAAACTATCACTAGCAACACTGGATTAGTCATATTCATCATCGTGGCATTGCCTGCTGTGTTGGTTGAAAGTGCTAAACCTGCAGTTGCTGCGTAGCCATACACGTTAGCTGGAACTACAGAAAGCAAGTTATTACCAGCCACAATCACCAAGAAGAACACCGTCACAGCAATAATAACAGGAGCAGCTAAAGCACCTAAACCGCCTAACATGCCTGAACTCACCAAGTACAACGCAATACCTGCAATTACCGCACCATAAACCATCCCTGCAATCGTTTTTTGCAATGCAGCGTTATCTGCACCTGCTGCAAAATAACAACCCCACGCAATAAAACCAACCCAAACTAAAGCAATGCTAGCAAGCGGGTTTAAAGATAAAAATGCCCACACACCACCAAGAACAGCAATACTTAAAGCTAATGCAGTTAACTTCGACATACTTTTCTCCCTATTTTAAAAGGTAAAACTCTTGTAAAAATAATGTATTGAGAATTACAGCCAGTAACTTAAGTTTGGCGAAGCTACGATAAATCAGTGCACTACACCAACTTCAATCAGCTTGACTTAGCGCAGTCTAGACTTAATTTGATTAATTTGACAAGTGTTTTTTTGCAGATTATAGAAAGAATTTTAAATATTAATACTAAATTTTGGCTAGATTTAACTAATATTTCCGTGATATTCCCAGTTTTTACGCCAAGCACCTACCACTAGATTGGGGTATTGCGGCTGACCAAGACTGCCATTGTAACGACCAAGCGCGCGGTATAAATCACCATGTTCCATATCTAGATAATGACGTAAAATTGTACAGCCATAGCGCAAATTAAGACGTAAATGAAACAAATTGTGTTCTGGATTGCCAATACTTGTCACCCAAAATGGCATTACTTGCATATAACCGCGTGCGCCCACATTAGAAACTGCATACTTTTTAAACCCACTTTCGACCTGAATTAAGCCGAGAACCAACTGCGGATCTAACCCCGCGCGTGTCGCTTCATAATGTACGGATTTTAAAAAATCCTCACGGTAAACCGGGTCTGGCAAACGCCTTTCTAAACGCCGCGACATATCATCCAGCCAAGCCCTGCCTTCAGTTTCACTGGCAAACATCAATTTTGGTGAAGCCAAATCGCTGATCGACTTTTGCATCATCGTTTTAACGCTATTTGAAAGCGGTTCTTCTTTTTGATTGCCTGCTTGGCATACAGATGCCGTAGCAATCAAGCATATCAGGCAAAGTTTTTGTATATTACGTTTAAGCATTTATCTTAGATTGAATAAAATTCATCACGTCATTAAGAAGCAAGTTCTGTGCCTCAACCTCATTCCTCGCTTTATATTCCACTTTGCCCTCTGCAAGACCACGCTCACCCACAACAATACGATGTGGAATACCGATTAAATCACTCTCAGCAAACATTACGCCAGGGCGCTCACCACGATCGTCAAGCAGCACATCTATGCCGGCTTTTTTGCAATCTTCATAGAGCTTGATTGCTGTATTTTTCACTTGCTCACTTTTATCCATGCCAATTGGGCAAATTACTAGCTCAAACGGCGCCATGCTGAGTGGGAAAATAATACCCTTTTCGTCACTTCCTTGCTCAATCGCGGCACCTACAATGCGCGACACGCCAATGCCATAGCAACCCATTTCCATCACTTGTGATTGACCATTAATATCGAGATATGTTGCATTCATAGCCTGCGCGTATTTAGTACGAAGTTGAAAAATATGCCCAACCTCAATGCCGCGACACAAACTGAGTTTTCCTTTGCCATCTGGGCTAGCGTCCCCTTCAATCACATTGCGGATATCAGCAACTAAACTTGGTTCTGG
>JANYGD010000017.1 GCA_025359405.1 Methylotenera sp.
AAAACGGGCCCAGCCTCACAAATTACTTTCACGCAGGCGAGCGCTGGCAATTCACGGTGCACTTAAAACGTCCGCACAGTACTTATAACCCTCATGGTTTTGATTTGGAGGTTTGGGTTTTGGCTGAAAACATTCGCGCCACTGGCAGCATTCGCAATAAAAGTGGTTATAAAAAACTTAATGATTTCGTATGGAAACCTAGTTATTTAATTGAAATTTGGCGTGAGAAGGTTGGCAATCGCATCACCCAAACGCTAGCAAATAAGCCATATGCAGGTGTGATTCGTGCCTTGGTGGTGGGCGATGATAGCCAAATTACGCAAGCGCAGTGGAACGTATATTTGCGCACCGGAGTGAATCATCTGATGTCCATTTCAGGCCTGCATATCACCATGCTAGCGGGTTTGGCTTTCGCCATCGCGGCATTCGTGTGGCGACGTTTTCCGAGTTTAGTCATGTACATGCCTACGCGTAAAGCGGCTACCATTGTTGGGCTTGTGGCTGCGGTGCTTTATGCTTGCTTAGCGGGCATGTCGGTGCCCACGCAACGCACGCTTTACATGCTCATCACTTTTGCCCTGGCGCTAATATTTGGCCGAAATTTGGCCATTTCACGTGCATTGGCTATCGCCTTGATTGTGGTAGTTTTGCTCGATCCGTGGGCGGTGATTGCGCCAGGTTTTTGGTTGTCGTTTAGTGCGGTTGCCTTAATTGCTTACGTTTCTGTTGGTAGACTTGCCGCAGCACATTGGCTTAAAGAAGCTGTAAATACACAATGGGCGGTCACTTTAGGCTTGTTGCCATTACTGATTGCCATGTTTGGGCAAACGTCTATTGTTTCGCCGTTGGCCAACGCATTTGCGATTCCCATTATTTCGCTTGTGGTTGTTCCTTTGGCCATTATAGGCAGTTTGCTGCATATTAATTTTATTCTGCAGGCTTCACATTTTGTTTTAACACTTTGCATGCAAGGCCTCAATTGGCTGGCGACTTTGCCAATATGGCAACAGGCCGCCCCGTCAATGTGGGCGCTGGCTACGGCGATATTCGGTGTGTGTTGGTTGCTGCTACCACGCGGTTTCCCGCAACGCTGGTTGGGTTTGGTTTTATTGTTGCCAATGTTTTTTGTCACACCCACACGCCCTGTAACAGGCGAAATGCAAGTTGCGGTGTTAGATATTGGCCAAGGTTTGGCGGTGGTGATTCAAACCGCCAACCATACTTTTTTGTATGATGCAGGGCCGCGCTATTCGGCGCAAAGCGATGCGGGCAGCAAAATTGTGGTGCCTTATTTACGTGGCGAAGGTGTAAAAAAATTGGATGGTTTTATCGTTAGCCATAATGACATGGATCACAGCGGCGGCGCAGCTTCCGTGTCAGCGCAGATGCCAGTTGCTTGGCTGGCGAGTTCGTTTGATTTAACTGAAATAGATAAATCATCGAAACATATTAAATGCTTTGCCGGCCAGCATTGGCGCTGGGACAAGGTTGATTTTGAAGTGTTGTACCCAGGCTGGGAAAGTTATGAAAACAAAAAACTTACCGATAACAATAGAAGCTGCGTGGTGAAAGTGACTAGTCAATTTGGCAGTGTTTTACTCACGGGTGACATTGAAAAAGAAGCTGAAATAACATTACTAGAGTCTGCCCTGCAAGCCGATAGGGACGGGCATGTAGCTAATATGCTAAAAAGTGACATATTAATAGCTCCGCATCATGGTAGCAAAACCTCATCCACGCCAGAATTTATCGCAGCAGTGGGGGCAAAAACTACTATTTTTACTGTGGGATACTTAAATAGATTTGGGCATCCTAAACCATTGATTATACAGCGTTATGAGGAAAGCAAGGCGGTGCTATATCGTTCGGATTACAATGGCGCGCTTGAGATTGAGTTTAGGCGCAGCAATCCCATAAAAATTGAGGCTTGGCGCCAAAGCCAGCCGCGTTATTGGCATGACAGATACTAATCAAAATCATGATAAAGAAACTTGCCGAAACGTGCGCTTCCAGCTAAAGTAACGGAAGTTTTTGAATACTTAAGGAGTGTCGCTGTGTGGGAGATTATTAAGGCCGCTGGTTGGCCAATTTGGCCGCTTATCATTGCATCAATCGTCGCGCTGGCGATTATCGGTGAGCGTTTTTGGGCTTTGCGTAGAGAGGTGGTTGCGCCTGAAAATTTGCTGCCAGAAGTACAAAAGTGGTTGGTGCAGGGCGGTGTTACTAAGGAAACGTTGGGCAAGCTTGAGCAACATTCGCTATTAGGTCAAGTGTTTGCAAGTGCTTTATCCAATGCCAAAAACTCGCGCGAAGTGACAAAAGAGGCGATTGAAGAAACAGGCCGTGCCGTCGCGCATGAATTGGAGCGTTATTTGCCGATACTAGGCACTATCGCTACAGTGGCGCCGTTATTGGGTTTGCTGGGCACGGTAATTGGCATGGTGGAATTATTTGGCTCATTTACCAATAGCGGCCACGATGTAGCACAATTTGCGCGTGGTATTTCGGTGGCGCTTTATAACACCGCGGCCGGTATTATTGTGGCTGTACCTTCAATGATTTCTTATCGTTATTTCCGCAGCAGAGTAGATGATTTGCTGGTAGATATGGAGCAGCAAGCGATAAAATTGGTTGAAATTTTACACGGCGAGAGAAAATAGCATGAATTTTCAACGCGGTAGACGTAACGAAGAACTCGAGATGAATCTCGTGCCTTTAATTGACGTACTTTTGGTGATTATTATTTTCTTGGTGGTCAGCGCAACGTTTTCACGCACTAGCGAGTTGCAAATTAATTTACCAACGGCTGAAGCCAATAGTCCGCAAGATAAGCCGTTGGTAATTACGGTGGAAGTTGACGCAACTGGACACTATTTGGTGAATGGTAATGCAGTTGATGGTGCAAATGTAGCAAGAATCACTGCTGCACTCACCAAGGCTGGTGGTAATGGCAAAGAGCCGACCATTGTGATTAATGCCGATGCTAAAACCACCCATCAATCAGTGATTAATGTGATGGAAGCCGCGCGTCAAGCCAATTACACGCACATTACATTTGCTACACAGATTGGTGCTGAATAGTATTGCACCTTCCAATTCTTAATTCGTCATTCCAGCATTCGACGTCTAGATTTTTATACGCTATTAATGTCGAAATCCTCTCGTAATAAAGAAAAACCGCCGCATATCGCTAACGCAAAAATGTTGTATTTGCGTTTGTTGCGTTATGCTTGGAAATACAAGCTGGTGTTCGCGCTTGGCATATTCTCACTGATTATTTTATCCGCTACTAACACAGGCTTTTTGGCGACAATCAAGCAAGTTACAGATGAAGGTTTTGTAAAACAATCACCAGAAAAAATAGTTTTTTTACCGTTGATACTGTTTAGTTTAATGGCGTTAAGGGCGATTGCTGGATTTTTTTCTAATTTTTCTATGCGTTGGGTCGCTCGCCGCATAGTCGAAGCGTTACGGCGCGATACTTTTAAACAATTGATGCAATTGCCGGTTGGTTTTTATGATGCCAATTCGGCTGGCATGGTTATTTCTAAGCTCACTTACGATGCGGAACAGATGGCGAGCGCTTGTACCAAGGTGGTACTCACGGTGGTGCGTGATACGCTCACTACCATCGGTATTTTGGCTTATATGCTCTATCTCGATTGGCGTTTAACGCTTATTTTTGCTTTGATTGCGCCACTGATGGCGTTTTATCTTAAAAAAATGACGCCAAAACTACGTGATTCAGGCAAACAAGTACAGCAATCGGTAGGTGAGATGACCAAAGCGGCGGAAGAGGCAATTGCTGGGCAGCGTATCGTTAAGATTTTCGGCGCGACGGATTTTGAGTTTAAGCGCTTTGCCACTGTAGTGGGTAAAAATCGC
>JANYGD010000097.1 GCA_025359405.1 Methylotenera sp.
CTTTTTCGCGCTGTTTAAAGCCCCATTCGATGATTTTAGTAGCGTTGGTGCTGGTGCACACAATGCCGCCATGCTCACCACAAAACGCTTTCAGATCGGCCGCAGAATTAATGTAAGTAACAGGTGTGATTTGCTGGTCAAAATTCAGCACTTTGTTCAGCTCGCGATAACTGCGTTCTACTTTAGCTAAATTCGCCATGTCGGCCATGGAGCAACCAGCAGCAAGGTCGGGCAGTACCACGATTTGCTCAGGACGGCTTAAAATATCGGCCACTTCTGCCATAAAATGCACGCCCAAAAACACAATAAATTCAGCATCCAAATCTTCACAATAACGCGAAAGTTTAAGTGAATCGCCAGTGTAATCAGCATGCCGATATACACCTTCGTTTTGGTAATGATGGCCTAAAATAACCAAGCGTTTGCCTAGCTTGGCGCGCGCAGCAATAATGCGGCGCTGACAACCGGCATCGTCCACAGCTTGGTATCGCTCAAATTTAATCGTAGCGGTTTGCATCGTTTCTATTTTATAACGTTAATCGGTGTTTTTCACCTAATCTTTTTAGCGCATCCACATTTGTCCAAGAAAAAACCCGTTTTGCCGCCTCGCGCCAATCTACCCATTCATAGTGCACATGTTCATTTGAAGCTAGTTTGATTGCTAATGGAGACGGTAGTTCTAAACCAAATAAATGCTCGATATTCTCTATAACGTCAGGGGCGTAGCGATGCCGCCAATGCGGGTAAATTTCGTACACATTTGAGGCGTGCCAATCTTGCAAATTGTACTTGCTTGCATCTAAGCCAGTTTCTTCTAATACCTCGCGAATCGCTGCCTGATGCGGAGTTTCATCACCTTCTATGCTACCGGTAACCGACTGCCAAAAGCCGGCTTTGTCTGTACGTTCCATAATCAGCACTTGTAAATCTGGCGTGTAGATGAGCACCAGCGCGGAAATGGGCGTTTTATAATTTTTCATTTATATGGTGCCGGAGGAGGGAATCGAACCCCCGACCTTTTCATTACGAATGAACCGCTCTACCAACTGAGCTACACCGGCTAAATTCAATGTAAATCAACATGTTAGATTACTTAGAAGGCGCAGAAGTCAAATTTTTTGGTAACTGAAACACCACACTTTCCACCACGCCGTGTAACTCTTGCACTTCGTTTGCGCCTAATGTTTGTAGTTTTGCAATCACTTCCTTCACCAAAATTTCGGGTGCAGAGGCACCAGCAGACACTCCGATTTTCTTTTTATCAATCAGCCATTCGGCTTTTAAGTGGCTGGCATTATCTACCATATAAGCTTCTACACCTTGATGCTGCGCCACTTCTTTAAGTCTATTTGAATTTGAGCTGTTGGGCGAGCCGACAATAATCACCAAATCACAATCTTTTGCCATGATTTTCACAGCATCTTGGCGGTTTTGCGTGGCATAGCAAATATCATCGCTCTTAGGCGCATGGATATTGGGAAAGCGTTGATGCAACGCTTTAATCACCAGTGCTGCATCGTCCATTGAAAGTGTAGTTTGCGTGACAAAAGCGAGTTTTTCAGCATCTCTTACATGTAAATTTGCTACATCTTCTGGCGTTTCAACCAAATACATACCTTGTTCACTTTGTCCCTCCTCAACTTGACCCATGGTACCTTCAACTTCAGGGTGACCTTTGTGGCCGATCATCACAATTTCCATGCCAGCTAGACGCATTTTAGCGACTTCGATGTGTACCTTCGTCACTAGCGGGCATGTGGCATCAAAAGCAGTTAAACCACGGCTCTCAGCCTCAGCACGGATGGCTTTTGATACACCGTGTGCACTAAAAATGACAGTGCTGCCAGTAGGGATTTCATCGAGCTGATGCACAAATACAGCGCCTTTTGCACGTAGCTCATCGACCACAAATTTATTGTGCACCACTTCGTTCCGTACATAAATGGGGGCGCCAAATTTTTCTAAGGCCTGCTCGACAATAATAATGGCGCGATCAACCCCAGCACAGAAGCCACGCGGGTTGGCGAGCACAACACTTGTGTTTCCAATCATATTCAAATCGTTATCTTGTTTCTAATTAGGTATAATGGCACAAATTTTTACTCTTTAAGTACATGAAAAACACCGCAACCTTACTCATTACTTGCCCTGATGCCAAAGGCATTGTGGCGACAATTGCTGATTTTTTGTATCAGCACAATGCCAATATTTTACACGCAGACCAGCACCAAGATGCAGAAAATAATCTGTTTTTAATGCGCGTCGAGTGGGATTTAGCAAACTTTAACTTGAATGAAGCCGCATTCGGTAAAGCTTTTGAGTCAATTGCCAGCAAATTTAACATGGTCTGGCAGCTCAAGCTTTCACAGCATAAAACGCGCGTGGCGATTATGGTTTCACAATATGATCATTGTTTGGCGGATTTGTTGCATCGTCATAAAAGTGGTGAGCTGGCGTGCGAAATTCCGTTCGTGATCAGCAATCATCGTGATACTGAGGCGCTGGTGAAATTTTATGGCATCGATTTTCATTATATTGAGGTGAGTAAAGACAATAAGTCGCAAGCCGAAACTGCGCAGTTTAAATTGTTTGATGACTACAATATTGATTTAATCGTGTTGGCGCGCTATATGCAGATTTTGTCGCCAAATTTCGTAGCGCGTTATCCGCAGCGTATTATTAATATTCACCACTCGTTTCTACCCGCCTTTATTGGCGCAAAGCCCTATCATAGAGCGTTTGAGCGTGGTGTTAAACTCATCGGCGCCACTGGCCATTATGTGACCGAGGTATTAGATGAAGGCCCGATTATTGAGCAGGATATTGATAGGATCTCGCATCGCGATCAAGTGGAAGATTTGATTCAAAAAGGTCGCGATTTAGAACGCTCGGTTTTAGCCAAAGCAGTGCGTTGGCACATTGAAAATCGTATACTACTCTACGCCAATAAAACAGTAATTTTTGATTAGGCTATAAACGAAAAAAAACGAAGTCGAAACTTCGTTTTTTTAATTTAAATCAAAAATATAAACTTAATTATTGCGCACTTACCATATCTGGTAAAACATCAAACACTTCATCATCGTATGCTGCAATTTCAGGCAAACCCCCATCGTCACTCACATCCGCTGACATTTCATCAGAAGCAACATTATCGGTCATGGCTTCATCCACTGGTATTCTATCTGCCAATGGTTCAATAGCTTCATCATCATAGGCAGCAATTTCGGGTAGGCCGCCATTGACAGAATCGCTTGCCGCTGCACTATATGCACCGTCCGTTGTAGCACATCCAGCAATCAACGACATCATGACAGCCATCAAAACCATTATTAACTTGCTCATTTTATTTCCCCAAACTTAATGCAGCGCAAGATTAATTATTGACCTTCTTCTGGGGCAGGTGCATCAATTGGTGGAACTGCTGGTTCGTCAACCGCTGGAACTTCCGGCAGTGGCTCATCCGCAAAAGCAACTGGCACAGCATTAAAAGTAAGCATTGCAATTACTACAAATAACAGTTTTTTCATAGTCTTCCCCTAGGCGTTTATAAATGTAATTGTAAGAGTAATTCTCTTAGCGATAATCTACGCTTAAGTACTAAATTCTGCAACTATTTTT